>JAHHIL010000004.1 GCA_019358975.1 Trichocoleus desertorum ATA4-8-CV12 | reverse complement strand
GCCAAGTGCGGAGCGGATAACCGCTGAAAGCATCTAAGTGGGAAGCCCACCTCAAGATGAGTGCTCTCATGGAGTTAATCCAGTAAGGTCACGGGCAGAACACCCGTTAATAGGTTGTAGATGGAAGCGTGGCAACATGTGAAGTCGAGCAATACTAACAGACCGAGGGCTTGACCTCAAAGCAAACGTTGGTGAATGAAGAGACAAGGGACTATGCAGCCTTCAAGGTTTTGAACTTGAGACAGTATTCCTGGTGTTCATGGCGCGGTGGAACCACACTGACCCATCCCGAACTCAGAGGTGAAACGCTGCAGCGGCGACGATACTTTGGGGGTAGCCCCACGGGACAATAGCTCGATGCCAGGGCAATACTAAGATAGAAAGAGCAGAGGTTACATAACGTAAACTCTGCTCTTTTGTTGAATTCACAGGTAAGTAGGGAAATATTCTTTTCCTAACTCGTCATGACTCCTGGGCGGACTAGCATCTTTAGTGGGACCAGCGATCTAAGAGGGCACTTAAATCTTTCAGTTTGATTGGTTTACTGAGGTAATCATCCATACCAGCTGCTAGACACTTTTCCTGGTCGCCAACCATGGCATAGGCAGTCACACCAATAACAATGGGGAGATGTTGCTGGTGTTCTCGCTGGCGCAATCGCCGAGTCGCCTCATAACCGTCTAGGACAGGCATTTGGCAGTCCATAAGGACGATGTCATAGGAGTTTGTAGCGAGTTGATCTAAGGCTTCTTGTCCATCACTCACTGCATCGGGTTGATAGCCTAACTTTTGTAGCATTTTGATAGTGAGCAACTGATTCAGCGGTGTATCTTCCACCACTAGGATTCTTGTAGTAAAGGTCGCAGAGGTGCTGAAATGGCTCAAGTTTTGAGCCACTAGGTCTTGGGATTGTAGGGGCGCTAGTTCTAAAGCAGCAGTGAACCAAAAAGTGGCCCCTTTGCCTAAAGCACTTTCAACCCCAATTTCTCCTCCCATCAGACGCACAATTTTTCGGCAGATAGTGAGTCCTAGCCCTGTGCCTTCATATTGTCGGGTAGCTGAGGTTTCAACTTGAGTAAAGGGTTCAAAAACTCTAGATTGATCTTCTGGAGCCAGCCCTACACCCGTATCTTGCACACTGAAGTGTAAAGTAACTGTGCCATCTTCTTCGGACTGCTCCCGGTGCTCAACTTTGAGAATTACTTTCCCAGCAGCTGTAAACTTGATGGCGTTACGGATGAGGTTAGTCAGCACTTGTTGCAGACGATCGACTGGACCGACCAACCCTTGAGGAATGTCTGGCGCAATGCTAGTAATCAGAGATAAACCTTTAGCATCAGCCTGCGGCTGAAACAGATTAATTAGATCTCTAATGACAGTCCGCAGCGCAAACTTGGTGGAGCTAAGTTTGAGTTCTCCAGCTTCCAACTTAGACAGATCAAGAATGTCATTAATAATGGCTAGCAGGCTTTCACCGCCATGAGTAATAGATTGAATATACTCTTGCTGCTGTTCGTCTAGGGATGTTCCTTCTAGCAATTGAGTAAAGCCCAAAATTGCGTTCATGGGAGTACGAATTTCGTGGCTCATGTTGGTGAGAAACTCACTTTTGGCTTGATTCGCTTTTTCTGCTTGGGCCGCAGCTTCTCGGAGAGCGGTTTGGGAAGACTCCAGAGCTGCAATTAGGAGACTATGCCTTAATTCTTGAGCAGCTTCAATCTCTAGCGACTCCCAGGGCAAGGAATGATCTTGGACCAACTCTTTCCACAGCTCGAATGACCCTCTAGGAGAGAGCCGAACTACTCCCTCATTGCTGAGTGATAAAGCATCACTAGGATTTCCAGCCCAGTTAACGGTATAGCTTTGCTCTGGTCTAAACCAGATGATGTGGTAAGACGTATGTCTCACCATAATGGAAATTGACAAGATGCCGCTAGCTTGCTTTTTGTAGACTTCTGCTGCTGGATATTCTTCCACCAAACTATCTGTGTAAAATACTTCCTGTTTTTTGTCTGTGAGCAACCAAGTCAGTAGGTTTTGAACTTGCTCATGGGTAGGGGTTTGACCGACCAAAATTGCCTGGTTGCCTAGGGCGATCGCGACTCCCTGCGCCTGAACTAAATTTAAGAGAGCTGCTTGGTTTCGCTTGAGGACAGTATCAATGCGGTTAGGGTACTTCAGCAGGTCTTGCCTAAATCCTTCCTCAATGCGTCTAATTTGCTCCCGATAGTTTTGCAGCTCTCGCTCTTGCTGCAAAACTAACTCGACAGAGACTAATTGTCCTAGTAACTCACATACCCGCCGCGTTTCATATCCCACCAGCTTTGGGCTGTAGTGATGACAAGCCACTAATCCCCATAATTGATTTTGATCAATGAGTGGGATGGACATGGAGGCAGAAACGCCCATGTTTCGTAGATATTCTAGGTGGCAGGGAGAGACGCCCCGCAATCCTGATTGACTGAGATCAAGAGGAGCATCAACAGTTTCCGCCGCTACTAGATTGACAGGTTGGTAATTCACATCGGGAATGACTCGCAGCCACTTGCGAGTAAATAAATCTCTGGCGACAGAGGGAATGTCGGCAGCAGGATAGCGCAAGCCTAAATAACTTTCTAATTCAGAACTCAGTTCCTCTGCTACGACAATACCGCTGTGGTCGGTATCAAAACGATAGATCATGACGCGATCGAACTGAATCACCTTGCGAACTTCTTTCGCTACATTCTGAAACAGCTCTGTGAGGGTTGAGGCTTGTTTGATGTTGACCAAAGCCCTAGTCAATTGACTATAAAATTCGCCCGATTCAATCGGGTTAGCTGATGGCATGGGTTCTAATTCCAGAACGATCGCCTGAGCATTCCGATGCATTGTGGCTAAAAAGGCTGCTTCTTGCGGGCTAGAGGAATCGGAAAGGGGTGGCAATTTTAGGCTAATAGCAAAGGGATTAGAAGTGTCCGACTCGTTTTGTAATAGCGCAGTAATGGACTCGACTGTTTCACCAGTAAAGATGTGTGATAATGGCTGACCCAGTAAGGACTCTGAAGCTAGGCCAAAATACCCTTGAGTGTTCTCGCTGAGATGGGTAATCGTGAGGTCTGGCTCGTGTAAGGCCAAGAGTAATCCATGAGGCTGGATTTGACCAATGATGTGGATGGGTTCGCGATCGTCTACCGCTAAACCAACCAATTCAGAGGTAACTCTCTTCAAGGGCTTCATAGTGAGCGTCTGGCTTGTGTCAGTTTACGTCTCTAGTATGCCCACTGAAAGTGACCAAACGCTGTTCTGAGAGAACTGAGCAGCAAATTCTCCTGAAGCCAATTTGCTTGCCAACAAAAAACCCCTAGCCGAAACCAGGGGCTGAAATCAGGGTGCATCTACCACTCCTTTATTCCTAGTTAACTAAACTACATCCGGAAAATTTTTGCTCTAGGTTAATTAGGTGAGTTGGTGACTGGTTGAAGGGCGATCGCAACGCAAGTTATCTCCTCGGTTTGACAGATTTCATCTCGCCAGGTGAAGAACGCTTAAGCAGATCTAAGATACGAAACCAAGTAACGCAACTACCCAATGCCGTCACTATCACTCCCGCCGAGTAGATGAGCCAACGGTTATCCTGTCGTAGTGATAAAGACTTAATTTCTGAGTCTTGTAGAAACGCATTGATTTGAGCAGCTTTGTTTTCTGGAGAGCCAAAGCCCTGATCTACTGGAAAATAGAGTTTATTGTCTGGCAAGACCAAAACTAATTGTCTTAACTTTCCGTGGTGTTTAACTTCTGCGCTTTCTAGTTGAGTCAGCGGGAAAGGAACGACTTTTTTCCCTAACAAACCAGAGAGGATTAGCTTGCAAATGCCGAGATTGGAGCTGGGGCGATCGCAGGTTAAGGTTGCTAGCTGAGGGTTGATGAAGAACATCCAACTTTGAATGACCAGCAGGACCGCTACAAGCGTTGTCAACCAGGCTTCCTCTAAATAAGCAGAAGTACTTTGCAGCTTAAATGAGCTATATTTCGATCGCCGTTTTCTAGATTTATTCTGAGAATTTTCCATGCTGACTCATTACTCGGAACTTGAAGTTCAGTACTCCTGGGAAGGAATACAAGCTGGTTGAGTCGGGTTTCGGATGGACACAAATCCCCACAATTAGGTTTACTTTGATGGAGTAACAGGGAGAATTAGACTGTTATTTGGGTAATAGAGCGGGAGATGTAGCGATCGCGACCTTGGCGTTTGGCTGCATAGAGAGCTTCATCTGCTGCCGCTACCAACTGCTCTGAAGAAGTCGTACTCGTTGGCACCACACTGGTTACACCTAAGCTAAGGGTGAGAAATTCGCTCACCTCTGAATTGACATGGGGGAGTCGGGATTGGTAGATTTCGTGCTGAATGGATCGGGCCACGGCGATCGCTCCCTTAAAATCTGTAAACGGCAAAATGATGGCAAATTCCTCACCACCGTAGCGAGCTACTAGGTCGGCAGGGCGCTTCACGGTTTGTCGTAGCACCTGAGCTACTCGTCGCAAACAACAATCTCCGCCTTGATGGCCATAGAAATCATTGTATTTTTTGAAAAAATCGACATCACAGAGAATTAGCGATAAAGCTTGCTGTTCGCGTTGTAAGTGCTGCCACTCCTGCGCCAGGTATTGATCGAAGGAGCGGCGATTGGCAATTTGGGTTAATCCATCTACTTCAGAGAGGCGTTGCAGTTCTCGGTTGGCTCTCTCCAGTTCGGCAGTACGTTCCTCCACCCGCCGTTCCAACACATAGTTGGCGTTTTCTAGAGCGGTAAAAGATTGCTGCAATTGATCGGCCATGCGGTTAAAGGAGTGACTGAGTAGCTCTAACTCATGAACTCCTTGCGTGTTTATGGTTTGGGTTAAATTGCCATCCGCGATCGCTTTAGCTGAGGCATTGATTTGTAGAATTGGCTGGATGATTTTGTGAGCTGTGACAATGCCAATTAGAATGGCAATCAGCAGAGCTACAGTGCAGAGCAAAATTGTGTGACGAGTATTGATGTCAATTTGCTGCATGAAATCTGATTCTGGGATAACTACCACCACTAGCCAATCCAGCCCCAGATCGTCTTGCCAAGGCGTGATCTGCACAAACTGACGCTGATTTTGTCGGACGAACCCCAGTTGCTGACGATGCTGAATGACATCCAAGCTACCAAATTTCTGAGTTAAAGCGGTGGCAGTTGCTTGGATGAGAGAATCATTGCTGTCTGAAGCTTTGAGGCGGGTTGGAGTGCCGTTAACGACTTTAAAAGGTTTTGTAGCACTGGAACTGGCAATCATCCGCCCGTCTCGTTCCACAATAAAGATGGTGGCGGAAGCACTAATTTTAAGTTGCCGCAGAAAGTCGCTAATTTGGGACAGGCGTTGCTCAATCGCGATCGCTCCAATCAAGTTTTTGTTTTTGTCATAAACTGGGCTACTAATGGCAATGGCTAAAGGATTAGTTACCCAGCTCTGCCAAGTGTAGACGGAGGTCCATTGCGGTTTGCTCGTCCGCATGACCTCTGTGTACCAAGGCTCTTTTTGAAATGGGTAATGTTTTCCTGAATCCACTAATTTACCGCGATTTCCTTGGGAGTCTGGCTCATAGATGTAGAGACGATTATCTCCATATCGCTGAGTACTCATCCGCTCGGTAATCAGCTCCAGGTCGTAGGTTGCAGGTCGTCCTACATCCACATATTCTCCGGTTTTGGCCCCAAAAAGGATATAGCCGAACTGATACAGCTTGGCTTGCTTCCAAAAGAAGCGCCCTAAACCATCTTGATCTTTGGGGTCAACCAAGCTAGAACTAATGGCTGTAGCGTTCAGTTCATTGAGCTGGCGGGCATTGGCTAAGTAACAGTCAAGATGTTGATGGATTTGTTGGGTCGCTTGATGTTGGAGATTAACGACGAGTTCGTTGACCGCTTGTTGGCCATTGCGAAACGACCAGTAGCCCACCAGTCCCACGGTAATAGCCAGTTGTAGGACAAAGGGGACAATCAGCAGTCCTCGCAGGGGCACATTTTTAGGCTGCCGTAGGGGACACTGGGGAAGCTTTACTGTGGGCCACACCGTAACCAGTCGCTCAAACTTGCTCGACATAGGCTTATGGAGTTGTTGCAAAGGGGCATACCGAACTGCTGCAAAGCTTGTCTGAAACAACCCAAACTAATTTTTCAGCCGTACATTCCAAGCATAAAGCGTATTTCTCTGAAGGCCAGAATACCCTGACTTACTGCTTTTCTAACGCGATCGCTTCCTCAAACTTAAAACCATTTTTAGAATTGAGAAATGTGACTTCTAAAGATGTGCTCTCTAGAGATAGCGATCGCCTTTAATGTTCTACAAAGGCTTGAAACTGCTCATCGCTGATCCGTCGCGCTTGATAGAGCGTGTTAGTGATTTCAGAGACGCTTAAAACTGAGTGCGCCCGGTAGCCTTGGTCTTGCAGTCGGGTTTTGACCCCCTGTTCATGGTCAATAAACACCACAATATCCTCCACATTTAAGCCCGCAGATTTTAGCTTTTCGGCTCCTTCGATCGCGCTTTTACCACTGATTAAAATGTCATCTACTACTACCACTGTTTCCCCAGGCTGAAAGTTGCCTTCGATCACGCGCCGAGTGCCGTGAGCTTTAACCTCTTTGCGGGGAAAAATCATCGGGTAATTGAGGCGGAGTGACAGACCCGTGGCAGTAGGCAAGGAACCATAAGGAATGCCAGCAATGCGATCGAAACTCAGATCTTGCAGAATATCCGCATAAGCAGTCAGAACTTGGTGGAAAAGTTGAGGATTGGAAATGATTTTGCGCAGATCGATGTAGTAAGGAAAAGTAGCACCAGAAGCTTGCACAAACTCCCCGAACAAGATGCAGCCAATATCGTAGAGTTGCAAGATCAAATCTAAATGCGGGTGCTGATCTAAGGGGCAAATATCGGGTATCCATAAGTCACAGTTAGAAGCTTGACCTACCAGCTCCACTCGGATTTGATTTACTTCTTCGCGCAAGGACTGAATGGCTCTACCCAAGTGCTTGTTGCTGACCAAATCTTGAGGCACCGGAATCAATAGCCCATCTCCCTCAAAGCTCAAACCTGCGGCTAGTAATGCAGGTAGGTCGCTATCTTCGGCCCAGATACTCCGAGCTAGAATCAAGCGTTCTGGGGCGATCGCGCGAATCTTTCTGAGCACCTCTGGGGCAATGGTGCCAACTTCCAAACCCACTTGTTCCGGTGTACCCCAGCTTCTTGCCTCCTGCACAACCTGGACGTAGAGGGGTTCTTGAGCATTGGGGTAAGACTGGAGGGCGATCGCGGCTGGGTTAGAAGTGCAGCAAAGCACAAAGACCGCTTTACCGGGATACATCAGAAATGGCGCAATTTGATCTTGTCCTGCATAAGGGTTGAGGGTGATCGCGTCCACCTGCCACTCGGCAAACACAGTCCGAGCAATTAAAGTGCTGGTGTTAAGGTCTGCATGTTTGGCATCTAAAATCACTGGGATATCGTCTGGGATAGCTGCAAGGGTGCGCTGGAGCAGTTCTAGACCTGGAGCCCCCAAAGCCGTATAGAAACCTAGAGTGGGTTTATAAGCACAAACCAGATCAGCCGTTTCCGCGATCGCGAATTGGAGCCAGTCCCATAGCTGATCGATCAATTCGTCTGGTGAAGTGTTGACAGGATGAGCGGGCATCATTTCTGGGTTCGGGTCCAGACCCAAAAACAACAAGCTTTGGTTGCGAGCGATCGCTTCGTTGAGTTTGTCGAAAAAGCTCATGCAGTATTTCCCACCCTAGGCTGTTGAGTTGCAGATACGGTCTTCTACTGAAGATTGGCTGTCTGTACCAAAATTGTCCAGTTTCATGGGTAAAAAACAACAGCATTTAACAATTCGGTGAGGTTTCTAGGGAAAGTTTTCATAGAGGCTTCTACTAAACTATCCAGCTTTAACTCAGCGGCAACTATGAAAACTGTGGAACAAACTGCAACAAAACTAGTTCTACGCCACCGTCCCACCCAAATCTGGGGCTTAGCTGGAGGACTGGCGATCGCCCTGCCTGCTCTGTTGTTGTGGCTGAGTGCAAGCAATGTCTGGCTAAACTACCTGTGGTGGTTTCCCTTATTCGTGGTGTTTTGGTTTGGCTGTGGAGCGCTGTTGTTTCTCATTGCGGGTCAGGCTATCACTTATCAGTTTGATAAAACGTTGAGCCTGTTTACGATTCAGCATCACAAGCTACTTAAAACCCAAACAACTGAATTCGTCTTAAAGGATATCTTGGATGTGCAATTGCAACTGAGCAGTTGGCATCATGATTCGAGCGCCGTCTATCAAGGTGTGGTGTTATTGCGAGGCGATCGCGTTTTGCCCCTACAGTGCGGTTTCAATGCCAGCCGCCAAGACAAAGAGGCGATCGTCACCCTTATTCGGAAGTTTCTAGGAATGCGGCCTTAAGCAAACTTGCGTCAGGATTGGGGTAAAAATTAAAGCCCAGCAAACCATTCATAACCTTGATCTTCCCAGTAACCTTTGACGTGTCCTAATTGGCTCATCAAGGTAATACGAGTCACCCATTTGCTTTGCTTGTAGCCAAGTTTGACTGGAGACGCTAAACGCAACGGGGCACCGTTCTCAATCGGCAAAGGTTCACCATTTTTCTGGTAAGCCATCAAGGTTTGAGGATGCAGCGCCGAAGGTAAATCCCAACTGCCATAGTAGCCATCCGCAGATTGGAAATAGACATATTTTACCTCTGGTTTTGGCTGTGCCAGTGCTACCAATTCCTGTAGCCTCACGCCACCCCATCGCACGATCGCCGCCCATCCTTCAACACACACATGACGAATCACCATCGAAGTCAGGGGAAGTTGCTGGATGTCAGCCATGCTCAAGCTTAAAGGGTGATTGACTTCTCCATCAATGATTAAGCGAAAAGCCCTTTGATCAATCACCGGATTGCCCCGAAAAGAATTGACGATCAAGGCTTCAGGTTCGATCGCCTCTAGAGGAAATTCTGGAACTAGTTTTCGGGGTTGAAACAGGAGTGTTTCGACTCGTTGGTTCAGTGGCTCAGAAACTTTGCCAACAATGTCTTCAAACAACGGGCCACCACAACCGCCCAATAGAAAACTTAGGCTCGAAAGCCCAGAGACTTGCAAAAATTGCCGCCGATTGAACTGAGACTGAGGAACCCGAATCAAACCCATGACACTATCACCTAAGCACTCTCTACCAAAACTCTGTCTACCAAAACATGGACTCCAATAGCCGTGAACCGCCAGCTTTCAAGCCTAGCCAAGAGTGGGCGATCGCAAACAGTACCACAATGGGTACAGAACTAAAATGCACGATCCGCAGGGCTTGCCAACTGCCGAACATATCCACGATCCACGGGAACTGAGCGGGTTTGTACATGCCAATCCCAGTTAAGATTGCCAGTAGTAAAATTGGCACGATGATGGTGTAAGCAATGCGGTGCCAAGCGTAGATGCGACGTTGTGGATTACGGCTGCGCTGTAGGGCTTTGAGGTCGTTTGTGCCTACAAATCGGTGTCGCCACCGACGCGAGATCAACACATACAGGCCATACCACAGTAGATTTAAGGAGAATAACCACATCGCGGCAAAATGCCAGTGCCGTCCCCCTGCCAACCATCCCCCTAACGCAAAAACAGGCGGAATCTGCCAACCTGCTCGTCCCCCGAAGACAGGATTTGCATTATAAATTTGCAACCCACTCGTCAGCATGAGAAACAAGCTGATCAAGTTAATCCAATGAAAACTCTTGGCCAGCAATGTCTGACGAGGTAGCCAAGGAGGAATGGTTTTAGCAGAAGTCTTAGCAGTCATGGTGTAGGGCGATCGCGAAGAAGATCTCTACTTCTATCCTACGTTGTTAGCTTCTCTGACAAAGGTTTTATAGCAAGAAATCGCACCCTTCAAAAAGATGCGATAGGTACTTAGGATTGTCTTTTTATTGAGAAGACTGCGATCGCTGTAGCATTACAAGTACCAACACCCGAACTAATCCAGTAATTGAGCCAAGCAAAACAGCAATGAGAATAGCGATCGCCAAAATAATCGCGGTAGGCGAGTTGCCATTCTCCACAATCGCTTTAGAGTTAATAGGAGCGATCGGTGGAATGAGTTGGTTTGTGCTCATTGATTGTTGAGAAGTCATTAGCTTTATTCCTCGACTGAACTTGTCTCCTCAAGCTTCTCAATAGAAGCTCTCATAATATAGGTAGTGAGAAAAATCTCAGTCCAGTGAGAAGGTATGGGTATGCGCCGAGAGAAATTGCTAGAAACGTTCAACAGTCTGCCTACTAAACGCAAGCAGGTACTGCTAGGAATTCTCAGAGGTGATACTCGTGAAAAAATTATGGTGGATGCTGGAGTGATGAGCGACTCTGCTCTAACTCAGCACAAGAGACAACTTTACAAGAGTTTCGAGATTGAAGTTTTTCAAAATGAGGCAGATGATCCCAGATCGGGAGAGAGAAAGCTACCGCTGTTGATTGCGCTGTTTACTCAGCACTTGCCTGAGCTTGTTTCAACTAATTCTGCACCGCAACAATCAAGAGAAAAAGTCTCTTCTTTGATTTCGTCTACTTATGCCGAAGCAGCTTGGGTTGAGCGCTTAGACCTCACGACTTCTCTTCTTAGTGTTTTGCAAGGGCAATGTCGCATTCTTACCCTCACTGGTATTACGGGAATTGGTAAGACAGATCTTGCTAAAAGATTATTTGCGGAATCGAATCATGGAAAGCAACTCTATCAATTGAATCTGGATGATAGTGGAGTAAGTCCTGAATTTACCAGTAGTGGCGCATCATTATTGAGGAAACTGGGTGAAGAACTAACGCTAGAGGATCAGCAAGATGCAAGAAATTTACTCATACGTCTTGTGGAGCTACTACGAACCCAAGATTATCGAATTCAAATTGACTCATTGGAACGACTCCTAAAGGGGAATGAGGAGGAGGGATGGAGCGAGTTTCATGACCCGCTTTGGCACGATCTGTTTCAACAACTTTTGGCAGGAAATGAATGTCAGAGTCAACTGATCCTCACAACTCAGGATTTGCCAGGAGACTTGCAGGCAATTGGTTCTCGTTATCCGGAGTTTTGGCACAGCGTAATAATCCGAGGATTGAGCGAGGAAGAACAGTTGCAGTTGTTCCATAAGCGGGGACTCCAGCTTGATACCAAGGGCGAGAGCTATCTAAAGCGGATTGGCAAACTCTATGAGGGCCATCCGTTAGTGCTGCGCGTGGTTGCTGAGGATCTAAAAGCCTGTGGAAGAGATGTTGTTCGCTACTGGCAGCAATGCCGTTTTGCTGACTTGGAAAACAGTCATGTGGTTCAGTTATCTCGCCGAAGATTGCAAGTTGAAGTAAAGCAACGAGTCAAGGAATCACTAGAACGCTTATCAGAGGAGGCTTTACAACTTCTTTGCCGCAGTGCAGTTTATCGTCGCCCAGTCCCCGAATCCTTCTATTTTGCCTTGTTACCTGATCGCACTGAAGCACAGCATCAAGCCGCTCTTAAGCTACTGAAGTCCTGTGATTTGGTAGAAGAAGACTGGGCACCAGATGCATGGCTAGGTATAAGCGGTAGCATTCCCTTACAACAACATAATGTCATCCGAACTATTGCCTGTGACCTCTTAAACAGTAGTTCTGCCATACGAAATAGTGCTGAGCGAAAAGCCGCCGACCAATGGCTGACTGCTTATGAACCTATGTCTTGTACAACAAACCTGGAGAAGGTAAGGGGCTATCTAGAAGCATTTCACCATTATTGCGAGGTGGAAGATTGGGAGGCAGCCAATAGAGTTCTTGAAATGAATGTCAATGTATTCAACTCTCCATCTCAACAGGAAATCTCACTCACTCATTGCTTG
Organism: Trichocoleus desertorum ATA4-8-CV12; assembly: GCA_019358975.1. Taxonomy (NCBI): domain Bacteria; kingdom Bacillati; phylum Cyanobacteriota; class Cyanophyceae; order Leptolyngbyales; family Trichocoleusaceae; genus Trichocoleus; species Trichocoleus desertorum. Next base: position 220,977 of record JAHHIL010000004.1, on the reverse strand, counting down.
AATTTATGTGGTTACTACCAAGAGAAAGTTGAGCTGATCAGTCGCATTTTGAACAAGTCATTACCCAATAAAAATTCTGAGCATTACCGAATTTTAGGAGAAATTTCTAATGAGTTAGGTAATCACATTCAAGCGTTGGAATATTGCAAATGGGCCTTAGTGATTACGCGGGAAATTAATGATTTCAAGCAAGAGAGCATAGTTCTTGAAACGTTAGGAGATGCAGAACGAGGACTGGGATATTATGATAAAGCAATGCTATCTTATGATACATCTTTAAGTTCTGTATACGGGTCGGACAAAAATAGTAAGAACAGAAAGATTACACTATTAAGCAAGATTCTTCACCTACTTACTCTAAAGCTACGTTCAGGCGCTGAGCAGAAAGGAATCTTGAACCAGATTGGAGGATTGCAGAGTCAAATTCTAAAAAATCTTGGAAAGAAAGAGGATGATTTTGAGGAGGAAGACTGTTTAACCCCTCTGAATGGACTAACAAAAAGTACAGATGAATGTATTCAAAATTTGAAGGAATCCTTAGCACTTTCTAAAGTTTATGGTTGGCGTGCAATAGAAATATCTACTCTTCAAGCATTAGCAAGTCAATATATTGTTATTAAACAGGATTATGTAGAAGCTATACAAATCCTGCAATTGCTACTTGAAATTCTTCGAGAAGTTGGGAAACGTGCTGATGAGGCTAAATGCCTTAAAGAATTAGCAGAGTTGTTTCAAAAATTAGAACGATCCACCTGTGCTATTAAGTATTGTGATCAAGCATTAGCGATCGCTACAGAGCTAAAAATTCCATTAACTGACGAGTGCCAGAAGTTACGAGAGGAATTGGAAGAAGAAATATTGAAGAATAATAGTTGGAAGGTGTATGGAAACTGATCTCTTACAACGCATTACACAAAGCCCAGAAATTTGTCATGGCAAACCCTGTATTAGAGGCTTGCGTTATCCAGTTAAGTTTATTCTTGAACTTCTTAGCGCTAGCATGACACCTGAAGAAATCTTGACTGACTACAACGATTTAGAGCAAAAAGATATTCAAGCTGTAATTTTATTTACTCGTGATTCAGCGATTATTCACCAATAAAAAAAATTGACAGTATGCGATCGCCCCATCAGCTAAACCAATAAAAAAGGTGGGCATTGCCCACCCTAAGGATATTAATTGATGCCTAGCTAACGGTAACAGGCGGTTTTACAAAAGTGGTACGGATGCGATCGGCGATTTGAGAAGGGGTGAGACCTAGCGTTACCTTAGACTCTTCTGGAGTCGCGTGCTCAACCAGCTCATCGGGGATACCAATCCGCATGACAGGCACAACCACATTGTGATCCATCAACGCTTCCATGACCGCTGAGCCAAAGCCACCCATGACGCAGCCTTCTTCCAGCGTCACCACCCGACCAATCTTTTGCGCCAAAGGAGCAATCAGTTCCATGTCGAGGGGCTTGGCAAAACGAGCGTTAACTACAGTCGCCTCAATGCCATGCTCACTCAGGATTTCTGCCGCTTGCATCGTAGGGTAGACCATTGAGCCAAAACCGACTAGCAACACATCGTCGCCTTGGCGCAGTACTTCGCCTTTGCCAATAGGGAGAGGTTCCCAGCCTTCCTCCATCAAAGCTACCCCATGACCATTGCCACGAGGATAGCGCATGGCGATCGGGCCATCAGTATAGCCGACACCAGTCACCATCATCTGCTGCAATTCGGCTTCATCCTTGGGAGCCATCAGCACCATATTAGGGATACAGCGCAGATAGGCGATATCATACATGCCTTGATGGGTAGGACCATCCACACCCACAATTCCCGCTCTATCTAGGCAGAAGAAGACAGGTAAGTTTTGGATGCAAACATCATGAATAATCTGGTCGTAAGCCCGTTGTAGGAAGGTGGAATAGATTGCCACGACAGGCCGAATGTCTTCACAGGCTAGACCCGCAGCCATCGTCACTGCATGTTGCTCGGCAATTCCAACGTCCATATATTGCTTAGGCAGCTTGGCTTGGAGTTTGTCTAAGCCAGTACCCGTCGCCATTGCCGCAGTAATCCCAACAATCCGGGGGTTATTCTCCGCTAGTTTTACCAAAGTGTCGCCAAATACTTTGGAGTAGCTGGCAGGCTTGGGCTTGGTGGAAGGAGTCGCTTTGCCAGTCGCCAGGTTGAACGGAGATTGAGCGTGATAGCCGACTTGGTCTTGCTCGGCGATCGCATATCCCTTCCCTTTGATGGTAGAGACATGCACCAAAACTGGCCCAACTTGCTGATGAGCATGCTCAAAGGTAGCAATCAGTTCTTCCAGGTTGTGTCCATCGATTGGCCCCATGTAGGTGAAGCCCAGCTCCTCAAATACCGCTCCGACTTTGGGAACGGCGAGGCGTTTCATGCCTTCCTTGATCCGACCCAGTTCGGGAGAAAGCGAGCTGCCCACAAACGGAAGCTGCTTGACTTGCTCTTGGAGGTTGTCCGAGAGGAACTGCATGGGAGGGCTGAGGCGCATCTTGTTGAGATAACGAGACAACGCTCCCACGTTGGGCGAGATCGACATCTCATTATCATTGAGCACCACCAGCAGATTGGTTTTGGGTAGGTGTCCCGCATGGTTGATGGCCTCCAAAGCCATGCCGCCTGTAAGCGCACCATCCCCAATCACTGCAACCGATTTGAACTTCTCACCCTTCAAGTCACGAGCTAAAGCCATCCCCAAGGCCGCAGAAATACTGGTGGAGGCATGCCCCGCGCCGAAGTGGTCAAACTTACTTTCAGAGCGCTTCAGGTAGCCCGCCACCCCGTCCTTTTGGCGCAGGGTGTGAAAGCGGTGATAGCGTCCTGTAATCAATTTGTGGGGATAGGCCTGGTGACCCACGTCCCAAATTACCTTATCGCGGTCGAGGTCTAGGGTGTGATACAGCCCTAGCGTCAGTTCCACGACTCCCAAACCGGGGCCGAGGTGACCGCCACTGGCGGCAACTGTTTGTAAATGTTTTTCTCGAATCTGACGCGCGATTTGCTGCAGTTGATGAACCGAGAGACCCCGCAATTGGTTGGGATGGGTCAGTTCACTCAGGTGCATACCGGACTACCCCCTGGGTCGTTGAAATGGATTTTAATTACCTTTTTCACTCTAGATGGTTTTACTAACCTTTTCTCAATCAACCATAAACCCTCCGCTCAAACCCTGGACAATGTGAGACAATCACCGCAGCTTCGTTTGTTGATTATTTGTTGATTTCGTTGCTCTCCTAGTAGCTGTTATGCGTCACATCGATCTTTCGCACTACTTAGTCCGTTTGTCTGGAGCACCCTTAGCGATCGCTGGGTTATTGGTCCTTGCCATCCCTCCAGACCCTGCTGGTGCTGCTTTCTTGTTTCAGGCTCAACGCAATGAGTACGAAACTTGTGCCGCTAACTTGTTAGATGCGGGGATCGATCCCCCCATTGTGGCTGAGGCTTGTGGCGAAGTACTCCGCCCCAGAGACTTGTCCAACTGTGTTGAGCGAATTACTCGTCAAACGTCAGCAGCAGGTCTGGATGCTCTCTTGACTTGCCGCCAAGTGCGACGGCCCCTAGAACTTGCCAGTTGCGTGGTAGATATTAATCGCGAGACCGAAAACCCCGCCCTCCCAGAAGTATTGGATACTTGCCGCCGTAGTTTGCTGCCTCAGCGCTTCGCCAACTGTGTCGTGGGGTTGAGCCGCCGGATTGACGACCTCAGCCCAACGAACGCAATGGCAACCTGTCTTGATGCTGGCGACCCAGTCGTGGATTTTGCACCCAACTTCATTCCGCAAGATGCAAGCCTACCCCCTCGCTTTACCCCGCTAACAGCCCCCGTAGAATCGCCTGTCCTGCCTTAAGGCTTTCAAGTCAGCGATCGCTTGGTCTAGACTGGAGCCAACCCCAACTCACGGTTTGGCTTCAGGACACGCATCCACTATGAACCTTGGCAAGAGAATCGCTGACTGGCTAGAAACGCACTGGGTAACGCCCTCCTACAGTGGTTGGCTCCTAGCAGGACTCGCCATCTTCTTCTTTGCGGCAGGGACTAATACGCTGTCTGGGTGGCTATACGTGATGAGCGGGGTGATTGTGGCGCTGCTAGGGGTCGCCGCCATTTTGCCAGAGCGATCGCTGCGGAGCATTCAGGTAACACGTCGCCCCATCAATCCGGTCAGCGTAGGGAATGACCTCACCATTGAGCTAGACCTGGAAAACCGCACCGCTCAAGCCAAAACACTGCTGCAAGTCCGAGATTTGCTACCCTATCGCTTGGCCAAGCCTGCGGCAACGGTCGTGGAGGCCATTCCACCCGGAAAAACTTATCGCTGGACTTACTTTCAACCCACTGAGAAGCGGGGGGTGTATCGTTGGCACAATCTACAACTACGAACCGCTGCGCCTTTAGGGTTGTTTTGGTGTCGGCGGGAGCGCACTGTTAAAGCGGCGGCGATCGTCTACCCCACCGTTTTGCCGCTCACAGCCTGCCCGCTGATTGATGAAATTGGGCGAGAAAATAGCCCCAAGTTTCATAGTAGCCGTCGCTCCCAAAATGCTACTGAAGGCATTACCCGTGCCCTGCGCCCTTACCGTTGGGGCGATCCGATTCGCCTAATCCATTGGCGTACCAGCGCTCGCTATGGCGAATTTCGGGTGCGGGAGTTAGAAGTTTTTACAGGTGGGGAAGAAATCGTTATCTGTCTAGACAGTGCTGGAGTATGGCAAGTCGATGATTTTGAACAAGCGGTGATTGCGGCGGCTTCGCTGTATTTCTACATGGCCCATCGTGATACTCATGTGCAGCTGTGGACAGCGGGGACAGGATTGCTACAGGGCGATCGCTCGGTTTTAGAAGCATTAGCAGGCACCTACGCCGGGGAAGAGGTGCAAGCGGAGAGCTTACCCGACTCGTCTATGGTCTGGTTAACTCAAAACCCGCAAAGCCTAAATACCTTGCCTCCCGGTAGCCGTTGGGTCTTATGGCCACCCGCAGATCAAAAGGCTCCGTTAATGGCTAGTAGCGACCTAGAGTTTCCTGGGTTAGTCATCCAACCGGATAAATCTTTACAAACTCACTTGCAATCGCCATTAGAGCGCTTTTAGTTAGGTGTTAAGAGCCAGGAGCCAAGCGCCAGCAGTTAAGAGAACTAGCTAGATGCTAGCCTTCCTTCAACCCAGAGAAACGCCGCGATAGAATGCTGGAATACGCTTGTATTGAAGAGCTTGCCCTATGGACCCATCTGAAAACAACACCCTGGCGAGTGAAAAAAACTTGGAAGCGATGCGAAATTTTGCCGAAACCTACGCCAAGCGCACCAACACCTACTTTTGCGTGGACTTAGCTGTAACGGCTGTGGTGATTGAGGGTCTAGCCAAGCATAAAGATCAACTAGGTTGCCCCCTCTGTCCCTGCCGCCACTACGAAGACAAAGAAGCAGAGGTCAATGCAACGTTCTGGAATTGCCCCTGTGTGCCCATGCGAGAGCGCAAAGAATGCCATTGCATGCTATTCCTGCAACCCGATAATGACTTTGCGGGGCAGCAGCAAGAAATTTCGCTGGACGAGCTAGCCGTAGTCAGAACCAGCCTATCGCCTTAAGCTGAGGAAGCTGCATCAGGAAGGCTTGTATGAGTGAAACCATGCCACCAGAGTTTTGGCAGGCGGTGGAACAGTTTAATCAAGGCGAGTTTTATGCTTGCCATGACACTCTAGAAGCGCTGTGGCTAGAGGAAATCGATCCCCTACGACGGTTCTATCAAGGCATCTTGCAGATTGCGGTGGCTTGCTATCATTTGTCGAACCTTAATGGGCGTGGTGCCGCAATACTCCTAGGCGAGGGCATGAATCGACTGCGAGACTACCAACCGACTTACGGCGGCATTGAGGTGACAAATTTACTGGATCAAAGTGCAGCCTTGTTGCAGCAAGTGCAACAGCTAGGCCCAGAAAATGTGGGAAATTTGAGGCAGCAGTTACAAGCAGGTCAAGGTAGTGAGGAAACGATTGCCCTTTCTGCAACACAACCTCAACCCCAATGGCCCCAAATTGTTTTAGTCGCTCCATCCTGACTCACAGATGAAACTTACAGAGGTCAATAATCGTCAAGGTTTCTACCTCAGTTGCTACACTTCTTCCTGAACTAGGCACCAGGATTCGGTAAACTACCTACAGAGATTTTGCCTCTCGTCCAGCCTGAGGTCTGACCCGGTTACTGTTTTGCCCTCCTGAACTTGTACGACCTATGCTGCCTTTTGCTCAACTGTCCCGTTCTACTAGTCGTCGTCTCGCTGCGGCTTTGCTGGTTCCTGCAACTCTAGCCGCGATCGCCCTACCAGCCACGCTTAAAAGTGCTGAAGCCCAGACGGCTCCAGGCCGCGCGTTGACTCTGCGCTCTGATGTGCAAGAAGCCAATGCTAAAACGGGTGTCGTCACGGCCCGTGGCAATGTGCAAATTACTTATCCAGCCCGTCAAATCCAGGCAACTTCGGCTCAGGCTCAATACTTTAGCCGTGAACGCCGAATTGTCTTGAGTGGCAACGTATACGTCTTGCAGCAAGGTAACAGCTTGCGGGGCGAGAATATTACGTACCTGATTGACGAAGGTCGATTTGTTGCTTTACCCCAAGCCAGTAAACAAGTGGAGTCAATTTATATCGTGGCTGACCCAGCAGGAACCCCAGCGACTCCGCCCGCTTTAGCGAACCCACCCTTTTAATGCGAAACCTGTATCTTAGGGGCTTAGCCCGTAGAAGTAACTTCAGGCCACTCATCTTTGATACCATCAAGGCCGATTGGGTGGTGATGCAGGTAGGTTGGGAGTAAAAATCGTTGAAGATTGTACTGGAGAATATTCACAAATCCTATGGCAAGCGCACGATCGTCAATCGCGTCAGTCTTTCGGTTTCCCAAGGAGAAATCGTAGGGTTGCTAGGCCCGAATGGTGCCGGGAAGACTACCACGTTCTACATCGCCACCGGGCTAGAAAAGCCCAATCAAGGCCGTGTCTGGCTGGATGATCGTGAAATCACAAGCTTACCCATGCACTCACGGGCTCGGTTGGGGATCGGCTACCTGGCCCAAGAACCCAGTATTTTTCGGCATTTGAGTGTCCGAGACAATATTTTGTTGGTGCTGGAGCAGACCAAGATTCCCCGTCGAGAGTGGCGATCGCGCCTGAACCATTTGCTGCAAGAGTTTCGCTTAGAAAAAGTTGCCTCTACCTTGGGCGTGAGGGTTTCGGGTGGGGAACGGCGGCGGACAGAAATCGCCAGAGCCTTGGCAGCAGGACGAGAAGGCCCCAAATTTTTGTTACTCGATGAACCTTTTGCGGGCGTAGACCCGATCGCGGTGGCGGAAATCCAAGAAATTGTGAGTCGGTTGCGCGATCGCCAAATGGGCATCTTGATTACAGACCACAACGTGCGTGAAACCTTAGCCATTACCGATCGCGCTTATATTATGCGGGATGGGCAAATTTTAGCGTCTGGTAATGCCGAAGAACTCTACAATAATCCCTTGGTGCGGCAGTACTACCTAGGAGACAACTTCCAACGTTAGCGTTGCAGCTCGGTTTGACTGTTTTCCAGGATTTCGGCTTCTATGACCAGCGTTGCAAAATCCTTCCGATTTCTGTTCTGGCCCCTAACTTGGTTGACGGGTGGCCTATCCTTAATGGATCGCTACATCAGCAGTCAACTGATCATGCCGTTTTTGTTCGGTGTAGGGGCATTTTCAGCGATCGCGGTTTCGATTGGCACTTTATTTGATTTGGTTCGCAAGGTAACAGGCGACGATCTGCCGCTGAGTTTAGCGATTCAGATCTTTTTTCTGCGATTGCCAGAGTTTGTCGTGTATGCCTTACCCATGTCTACCTTGCTGGCAACATTAATTGCCTACGGTCGGCTCGCAACAGATAGCGAGTTGATCGCGCTACGGGGCTGTGGGATTAGCGTCCGACGATTGGTAGTTCCGGCGCTGATTTTGAGCTTAGCCGTGACGGGCTGCACGTTTGCCCTAAATGAAGCGATCGCCCCTCAGACTACTTATCAAGCTTCCGTTTTACTGAATCGAACGTTGAAGAAAGATCGGCCCTCCTTTCAGCAGCGTGATATCTTCTATCGACAATTTAGCAACCTCAAGCAACCCAATGGCAGAACAGAGCAAGCTCTATCGCAGTTGTTTTACGCCAAACAATTTGATGGCCAACGCATGCTCAACCTCACGGTGCTGACGTTTAGCCAAAAAAACTTGCAACAAATTGTGTCAGCCAAATCTGCTGTCTGGAATCCCGCTCAAAAAGTTTGGGATTTTTTTGAGGGCACTATTTATGCAGTTGCCCCAGATGGCTCCTATAGCGGCATCCAGGAATTTCAACAGCAAGCCTTCGCGATCGCTCGCACCCCACTCGACTTAGCCAACTGGAATAAAGACAGCAATGAGATGAATATTGCTGAAGCACAGCAGTATCTCTCTTTACTCAGTCAAAGTGCGGATGAGCAAAGCCTGCGCAAGCTGAGGGTACAGATCCAGCGCAAATATGCCTTTCCTTTTGTTTGTGTGGTCTTCGGTTTAATTGGTGCTGTGTTGGGCGCTAAACCAGGCCGCACCAACCGAGCTACAGGTTTCGGCCTCAGTATTTTGATTATCTTTGTCTACTACACATTGGCCTTTCTCAGCGCAGCTTTGGGCCAAGCAGGAGCTTTCTCTCCCATCATGGCAGCTTGGCTACCGAACATTTTTGGCTTTGGGGTGGGAGGTCTGCTGTTAGCTCGTTCTACCTAGAAACCGCTTATGAGATATCGGCAAGGTTTAGTGATTGTGGCGATCGCCTTAGGTGCTATTCTAGGCTCGACTTTAGCAACTATTGGCTATTTGGGCGGACGTAAATCTACCACCGTCGATCCTACGGCTACGGTACCACCTGTGGTGTTTTCTCCCACGCCTAGTCCATCTCCGCTTGTCTCACTGAGTCCGGTTGCTCTTGATCCAAATTCTGCTAGCCCCAAGCCATCTCCTAGTAACCCATCTGTTCCCACCCCTACCCCTCAAGCCTCACCCACTGCTAGCCCCACGCCTCCGGATGCCAGCGAATTCTCCCAATTTCGGAGGCGATTGCTGGGTGCGATCGCGCGTCGAGATGCTGAGTTTATCCAGGCGATCGTCACACCGGAAACTCAATGGAGTTTTGGCGGTAGTCTAAATCTGGATACCTACAAAATTGATAATCCGCAGTCTTTGTTTTGGCAGCAACTAGATAAAGCGGTCAGTACGGGTTGTATTGTTGATCCACAGGCACGCGTCACCTACCAAGAGCCAGGTTCTCAGATTTGGATTTGTCCGGTAACGACAGCACGACCCATCTACAATTTTGGCTGGAATGGTAGTGTTGCCATCATTGGCCGCAATGTCAACGTTCGTACTGAACCTGGAACAGGTGGCACTGTTATTACCAAGGTGTCCGATACGCTTTTGAACTTTGACCAGAATACCTACAACAACTTGCCAGAGCGTAGCAAAGAGCAACTGGTTAACTCTCCTGATGGGTGGACACCCGTGGTACTCCCTAATGGTCGTCGTGGTTGGGTGGCAAGCGAGTATGTCTACCACGAACCGAGAGACTACCGAGTTAGCTTTGTGCGATCGCGGGGTCAGTGGCGATTGCGTTACTTCTTAAGAGGAGACGGTAACTAGTCGCGGCTCCTTAAGACAACAAGGAGCTTATCTTTAAATTTTTAGTGTTGTAATAAATATCGCCATACCCATTTAGGTAAAAGAGATTTAAGATCCTAAAAACACTAAACGGATTTGTGTATGAGTGGCGATCGCATCATCAATATGGGTAGCGGAAACTATAACGAATCTGTCCAGGGAGGCTACGTACAAGGAGACTCTATTAATATCCAAGGCAACTACATAAATATCAGTCAAGACTTATCGCAACTCATTTCTCAAATTCAACATCGCCTTACTCAAATTCAAGCTGAGAGGAAATATAGTCTAGATGAAGCGCAGAAAATTGTTGCTGCTGAGCTAGCTAATCAGGCCAAAAACCAACCTAATATCAAGCAGAAATTGGTTAGATTAGGCCAGTATGTGCGAGATGGTGCTGCAAATGGACTTATAGGGCAAGCTGCTGTTGAGGTAATCAAAATCGTTCTAAATTTATTAAATCTTCCTCTCTAGTGAAGCAGTAAGAGCAACCTCAATGCAGGAGAAAAAAACTGTTTCAATAATACAGATTATCTCTAGAATCCCGAAGGACTGGCAGTATTGCCTGTCAGGTTTATTTTTTGTTTCGATCGGCTTCATAATTACTTGGAAAATACCATCACTTCGATTTTTTATAGGTATTCCTATATTTTTAATTGGATGTTATTTGTATTTTTCAAGTTGGATGAATCAGCGGCTAATCAGACAAATACTTTCTTTTGCAAAGGGTGGCAGTAACTATAACAAAAATATCAACATGAGTGGTGGGATCTATAACGAGTTTATTGAGGGTGATTATGTTCAGGGTGATTATATTAAAATCCAAGGAAATCAAATATATATAGGTCAGGATTTATCCCACTTCACTGCTCAAATTCAAGAGATTTTGAATCAACTCCGAACACAAGACTATTCTAAAGAAGAAGCTAAGGAGCGGGTTGTTCAAGAGCTAAAAACTGAATGTTATAAAAACTCTAAATTTCGAAAAAAGCTTTTTAGATGGAAGAAATCGTTAGGTCACTCTACTACCGATGTAGAAGAAATTTCTGAAAAACTCGTTCAGCTTGCTGATGAGGTTCCTGAAAACACTATAAATCCAGGTAATGATTCTATTTTTGTTGTAGAAGGCAAGTATAAAATACTGCATGATCTCCTTGAAGCTGGACAATGGAAGGAAGCTGATGAGGAGACAACACGATTCATTCAGAGTCTAATGCCATATCAGACCTATAGGCTTAAAGTAGAAGAAATTCCTCCAGGAGACCTCAAAATAATCAATAAGCTATGGGTCAAATACAGTAAAGGACGCTTTGGTTTTAGCGTGCAGCAGCGTATTTGGAAAAAAGTTTTAAACACTTACCCGCCAAAAGAAAGTTCCTGGAAAAATGAGCGTGCTTATGCTGCCTTTATTGATTGTGTTGACTAGTCTTTTGAAAATGGCCGACTATACTACACTGACCTCAAATATTCTCTAACAGCCCCACCAGGACATCTACCCGCAATTGTAATGTTTGAGGATGCTAATCCTTGGTCTTCCTATTCTTCGAACTATTGCTACCTTAACCAAACTGTTTTTGACTCTTTGATGGAGCGGCAGTATAGCCGTAGCTCGTTCATTCCATCATGGTTGAGATACTGGTTTCTAGGAGAATAATCCGAGTCAAGCTTTTTATTTACAAGTGGCTTTGAGGAGTTGGGCTGCTAGAGGCTAGGCGATCGCGTGATGCTCGTCACCTGATCACGCCCCAACTATCACAAGGCTGAGCTTGGTCTATCACTGGAATTTGCTGCGAAAAATTGGATATTAACAGTAGCGAGTTCCTGAACGTCACGATGCCTCCTGTTAACATCTTGCCCTCTGCTCTCTCCGAACTATTTGCTCAGGTCAGCAGCTCTGGCAAGATCACCTTAGCCGATCGCTATGGCATCCTGGCAGCCCTTCTAAGCGACGAGATGAGCGAAGAGGAGCAATGCACAATTGACCGTTTACTTCATGCTTTGAAACAACATCGAGTACAAGTTGTAAACGAATTGTCGGCAGAGACGTAACGGCAAACCAACCACAGGGTGAGGACGATGGAAGCTAGAAATCAATCATTCATCCGGTTTTTGCAAGAGGACTTGGCGATTCCAGCCGCTGCTGTCATGCTAGCTTGGCAACACTCAGAATTTCCTAACCTCTTACCAATGATGCTTTGGCAGTATGGGTTGGTGACTTTAAGCCAACTGGATCAAATCTTTGACTGGCTAGAACAACAAAGCTTGACCTTGCTGTAAGTAGAACTGAAAGCGGGTGAATTGGAGAAAATGCGATCGCCCGTTGGAACTTGAGGCGGTTCCCCCTAGCACTCGGCCCCGCAAAAACCTCAGCCAAGCTGCCTAAGTCCTTAGAGACACCACTGAATTTTGATTTCTGTATTGCGATAGAATCCGTTGCTGCGATCGCCGCATAGCATGATCGGAAGTAGTGTTTCAAATCTAGCTTCAGCCCTGATTTTACAAAGTTTGACCCAGTTAACTTTATTCGCTACACCCAGGCTGCTGTGGAAGCGATGTCGGTCACCTGAGGTCAAGCTTAATTTCTGAGCATTTCTAGTTGTAGCAGGCATCAGAGTCCTCCCCGATTTAGGAGGGCTTTAGTTTCTGCTCCAACCCAGAATGCCTAATCATTGGAGAGACAAATATGAAAGTTCCTTTAGAAGTGACCTATCGTAATGTTGAGAAAACAGCCGCGATTGATACTCTCATTCATGAAAAAGTTGCCAAGTTAGAAGAAGTTTGCGACCACATCAGTAGCTGCCAGATTGCTGTGGAAAAAGTTCACGATCACCCCCGCAGCGGTTCTCCCTACCGGGTCCGAATTGATATGACCGTACCTCCTGGTCATGAGTTAATCGCCGACTCTAACCCTGGAGAGGAAACGCAATACGTTGAACTCGATACGGTCATTCGGGATGCTTTCAGTGCGGCTCGTCGCCAGCTAAGAAAACTCACCAAACGTCAGCACGAAAGTGATAAGGCTCAAAACCAAGAAGCATATGAGACGACTGCCTTGGTTAACAAAATCTTTCGTGAGGAAGGATACGGCTTTATCAAAACTTTGGATGGTCAAGATATCTACTTCCACCGTAATAGCGTCCTGCACAACGATTTCGATCGCCTGGAAATTGGCACAGGTGTGCGTTTCTTTGTGGAAGATGGAGAGGAAGGGCCACAGGCAACCACAGTCAAAATTGTGGATAAGCCAGGAGCAACGGTTGGCAAATCTGACCAAACTCTAATTGAACCGCCTCTGGGTTGGGAATAGTACTAAACTTCTGGGGGCACCTGCCTCCAGAGATCCCTAGAAGAAGGAGCGATCGCACCAATAAATTGAGTGTGTAAAATAACAAAGCTGGCAGGGTTGGTGCTGCCAGCGATCGCAAAACTGCGTAGAACTCTCAAACTTTGCCTTAAGCTTGAATCACGTCTGGCAAGCAAACATTAGTCCCACCCAAGCCGCAGTAACCGTTGGGGTTCTTCGCTAAGTATTGTTGATGGTAGCTTTCTGCGTAGTATAACTCTGGAGCCTCAATAATCTCCGTCGTGATAGTTCCATAACCTGCTTTGATTAAGCCTGGTTGGTAAGCATCCCGCGAAGTTTCCGCCAGTTTACGTTGCTGCTCCGAATACACATAGATCCCAGAGCGATACTGAGTTCCAGAATCATTGCCTTGACGCATGCCTTGGGTGGGGTTGTGGTTCTCCCAAAACACTTTCAGCAAAGCCTCATAGCTGATTTGCTTGGGATCAAACACCACTTGCACCACTTCATTGTGCCCAGTCATACCAGAGCAAACTTCTTGGTAAGTGGGGTTTGGGGTCACGCCAGCAGCATAGCCCACAGCAGTTGTGAACACACCCGGTAACTGCCAAAACTTCCGTTCTGCGCCCCAGAAGCATCCCATGCCAAACATAGCCACCTCTAGCCCAGCAGGGTAAGGAGGCTGCAAGGGGTTGCCATTAACAAAGTGCTTTTCCGGGACCGACATGGGTTCTGCCCGTCCTGGCAAGGCTTCTGCTGGCGTAGGTAGGCTCAACTTTTTGCCAAATCCAAATAACACCATGAGTTTTAACTCTACTTTTTGAGATACGCTTTACCTTACTTAATGATAAGTGACTAACCTGATAACTGCCCTGTCCCCGCCAGTCAGCTTCATCTAACGCCAAGGAAATTCGAGGCGATTGCGATCGCAGGTTCCTCCCAGGCAGAAACTAAGACCCGATTTATGGCTTGAGAAGGGCAAACTCATACCGAAGAGGAGCTTTGGCGCTGGGTTGGACTTTCACAAGTACACCGATTCCTGGCACAATTCTGCGTTCTCCAGAAGGTAAGAATTGAATCTTGCCACTGGCTCCCTCAACCAAAAAATCTGGGCTTCTGAGGGTATCTCTCAAACCTTTGCGAGTAGGTTGTTGTTGCAATCCCATAAACACAGTTTGGGTCGCATCATAGGACATAGCGGTACGCCAGTTCACCGAGCCACCCCACAGCTGTTGAGCTTCGCGGAGAAAAGCGTTTTTGACTAAAAATCCAGGATGCCAAGGTACAGGCAACACTAAGCCACTGACTGTGCTTTGCCCCGCTTGCAACGTTTGAGCCGTATACAACGTGGGACTGCCGATTAAGGTTAAACGCCCTTGGTTAGCTCGTGCCATCTCCACGGCTTTATTAATGCGATCGACATGGGGAGCCAAGAGGATGCTGTCAGCGCCACTACTAATAATGGTCGCGATCGCGGTTTCCGCATCGAAATCTGGGGCAGAGAAGTCGCAAGGCACATTGATAAACTGTCCGCCATCGTCAAAAACCGCCGCTGTGAATTGATTGCGAAAAGATTCATTGTCTACCGCAGCCGTATCAGAACAGATGGCAATCTTGGCTTTATAGTCGGTTTTAATCGCATAGCGAGCCAGGGCATCAGCAATGAACCGAATGCTCGGCACCATGCGAAAAATATATTTGCCGCTAGAAGAGAGCTTGTCCGAGAAACTCGTAGGAGAGAGCATCACCAACTCTCCCTGGTCATAAATGGGAGCAGCAGCCACAGAAGCATCACTGGCGTTATGCCCCACCACGGCTAGGGTCTGTGTATCCTTGACTAGCGCTGTGGCAATTTGGCGAGCGATCTCTGGTTGGTTCTCATCATCTGCGATCGCCACTTGTAGAAGTTGCCCCCGAATTCCACCTCGATGATTGATCTCATCTTGAGCTTGAGCCACGCCCCGAAGAATCTCTTGAGCGACATTCAGGTTGCTACCAATCGGCACGCTAACCACAATTCTGACTGCTACTTGGTTAGCGATGCGAGCATTATTTAAGTAGATTAAGGTTTCTGGATCGTTATGTTGTTGCTCCAGAGAGGCTTGAAACTGCTTCGCGGCCCAGCCAAATTGTTGAGTGCGAAATGCTTTAACCCCTGCTTCCTTAGCGGGTGTGGCGATCGCCCGGACTAAAATTTTGTCGCCTAAGCTGATGCGGTTGGCCCAAGGTGTTGGCAAGGGGGGAGTCGGCTGCAACATTCCGGTACAGAGAGCCGCGATCGCCCCTCCAAACAATGTTTTGGCAAGACGATAGGGTTTTCTGACCACAGGCCATGCCAAAGGAGACTCCACTGGATTTTGGCAGAGGACAGGCAACCAAGAAGCACAGGGAAAGTCTCCTTCCATCCCTTGTAGCTGTTCTCTCGCTTGACGCACCGACAAATATAACGACTGACCTTGGGCAAAAGCTTGCAAAAAATAGCGCAAGAATGCCTGAGCCACGGGATCAGGTACAGGTTCTCGCATCACAATGACCTGCGGAATGCCTAAATCTGCTAGATGTCGAGCCAGTTCTAAACCATCGCAAGAGTTGAAAATGGCTAGCTTCAGATTGTTACGGACTGCTGCTTTTAACGCATAACGGAGCTGATCTAGGGAGAGCGTTTCGCTGTCATTAATTTGGATTTGTCCACGTTCCTCACTAGAACTATGGCCCGCAAAAAACAGGATATCCCACGGCTGACTCCACAACTGTTCAGTGAGCTGCTGGCGACGAGGTTTCTCTAGCAAAGTCACCCTGGCTCCTGGCAACTGCTCTAGGACTGCGCGATCGGCCTGAACATCAATGCCTTCACTGTTACCCAGTACCGCCAAAATTTTGACTGGGCTTTTGAGCGGTGGAGAAGCAGGAGCATAATCAGCGCAGAGAGCCATTTCAGCCCCAGGACGACGCTCAAACAAAGCCCAGAGATGCCAAGGGAGTTTGCGTAAAAGGAGATCTTGCGTCTGCACAATCACCCGTGCTGTTTCATGGCGCTGCACCTCTTCTTGAACCTGTTCGCGCAAATCCCGCACGCTGGCTTGACTCCACCAGTGGATTAAGCTGGCTCGCAGTTTCTGAGCGGCTTGGTCGCACTCAGTCACGGTGGAAACATTAGTCACTTGGGCAGGAGGAACTTCAATCCGCATACCACCTAGCCGATAGTAAACCTTTTGCCAATGCTGATATAGCCGAGGGATATCTGGAGCGGCTGGAAACCTTCCTCTGACCTCGATCGCGGACGGCTGGCCCTCTTCGCCAATTTGCAGCATCACAGGAAACCCCTGTGCAAAACTACCCTCACCAAACTTGAAGACGACCAACTTGCTCACAATCTTTTTTCCGTCTTACGATCGCCCGCGAAACAAGGCTAAACCACAAAATTTTCCACAATGCTAGCTGACTCTAGAGCAATTCTCACACTAAATCGTTCTCCTAGGTCAGCGGTAAACTTCAACTGAATGTAATCATCTTTACGTCTAGCTTGGGTGGTCAAAAACGCCTGTCCTCCAGCATCTAAACCAACCAATTGCAATTCGGGTGGTAAATAAGCTTGACCTGCCATTGGGTAAACCCGCAAGAGTACTGCCACTTTTTGTTCTGGCTTGGGCAAGATTGCTACCATTAATGCGATCGCATGGCCTGCCAAGTGAATGCCTAAGTCTGTGATGCGTCTGACTCCGGCGGCGGGGTGATCAGGATCAAGCGTCCACAGCAGTTCAGCCGCAGTCCAACGGATTTCTTCGTCTTGCGTGGTTTGCAGCAGTTGGGTCAAGGCAGGAATAACACCCAAATTAGCAGCACCTTGAGTGGAATGTTCTGTTTCCTGCTCAGCCTGATTAGCGTATAACTGCTCAACCAAGCGTTTCACCGCTTCCGGCGTATCGATGATCATGCCTTTTACCTGTCTAGCTCGAAAAGCCATTGCATAACTGGTATCTCGGTTCTCTAGCCAAGCCGCGATCGCCTGCCATTGGGGTTCAAAAATCTGATTGAACCATTGACCCAGTTGCACAACGGCAGGATCAGGGTGATGCAAGCGCAGGAGTAAAGCGTCTAAAGATTGCAGTTGTGTCAGCGGTAGCATGGTAGTAGCCACGCTGGGGACAAATCCCAGTAGGGTGCCAGCTCGGCAAGTTTCATCCAATTGCACTACCACATAGCCAATGCGGTCTTGCCATACCTCCGGCGGCATGGAGCAACTGCGATCGCCAGTTTGGATAGAACAGCATTCTAAACGCCCCACTCCCGTGACTTCTAAATCAGCTACATCTGCACAGAGACGAGCGATCGGGTTCCAGCTATAGCTCGCCTCCAGATTCGTCGGGATATCGAGCATTTGTAAATAATCTCGCATCACCAGCACAGCCAACGTATTGCGATAAACTTGAGCCGCTTTCTCTGAGTTGGGTTGGGCTTGAGCAAACCGTTGCGCCACCTGGCGAGCAGAGGCAGGAATTGGCAGCGTAATTGTGAGGTCTTGGGTTGAGTCAATCATGAGTAAGGAGGTTGAATGCGGCAATCGAAACGATGCTGAGCCAATCTATGAATCTAAATATCCTTGCGTTTGTCCAAACTTGAGGAGGCGCGGAAAACATTCTCGTTGGTAAAAATTGCTCAAAGTGGCGATCGCCACACCAAACTCCTGAGATAGGGTTTCCCAAGAGGTTTCCGGCGGTAAGCGACGCAGAATCAGCACTTGGCAATTGATATCGGGGCGATCGCGCACATGAATCCGCCGCAGTTGTTTGCCTTCGCGCTCCACCCATTCCCGAATCTCTTCCAGGATCGGGGGTGGATTGGCAGGGGCAGGTAGGTTGTCGATCGGATTGAGCAGTTCTCCTGTTTCCGCAACCTGACCAAAGGCGCGTTCTGCCTGTTGTTGAAACACTTCCCGTTGGCGATCGCTCAACCGTCGCTTGAGATAGGCATTTAACCAAGTAATCACACTGGCTAGCTCTGGATCGTAGGCATTGCCAGTCAGGGCTTCACAGAGATTGCGGCAACAGTAGAGCCAAGTTTGTTGGAGCGCATCCTCATAATCGGGAACACCCACGCCTCGAAGTAATTTGCCAGAGCGCTGAATCTGCCAAATTAGTTGATTCAAGGCCCGTTGGCGCTCCAGGCTCCCTCGCGGCTGACGACAAGCAGCCATCACCAGTTGGCGCAATTGTTGATCGATTTCATCCATGCGGCTAGTAGAGTCAAGGATGGGATGAGTCATGTAGGGTGGTGTCGATAGAGATGTTAGATCCCTCGTTTGGGCATGAAGCTATAATCCGCGCGGATGGTTATCAGGAACAACTCTAAAAATCCGCTTCGTATGACAATTGTTCAGATGATGTGCCAAAGCATCTATACTCGTTCCGGATGCTGGATCAAGAATATGGCTACGATGTAACACTACAACATGAGAACTACAAACCCACCCCTGCTGATTAGGATCTGCCAAAATGTTGCCGCTATCTCTTGTCAGGTAGTAACTGATGGTAAACAGATCATCCAGCTTTACTAACTCTGGCACGTAGAAAGCAACTCGTCTGAGATCAATGGGACAGTAGGCTAGCTTCATGTTCCAAAGACGTAATGCTTTAGACCAAGAAACCGGATTTTGAGTGTTGATGCTCCCCTGGAAGTCTTCTGGTGTGGAGTTAGTCAGAATTGCTAATGCTGTCACAACGCAGTGTGGACCCTGTTGGCGAAGTGGCTTTAGCTCTCGGTCTCTAAAGAAGCTTTCATCTTCACAATCCCACAACCTACTTGAGTAATCAAAGGGCAAAATTTCAATCTCCTACCACTTCAGTAAGAACAGCATTTACGGGCGAATGGGGACAAAATCATAGCTGGAGGCACTGGGTTGGACTTGCACCAGAACCGCTTGACCTAAGCGATCGCCTGATGGCAGAAACTTCACCGGATCGCCTGCTCCAGAGGCCGAAAAGCTTGGACTCCGCAAAACATTCTGTAAGCCACTCCGAGTGTTATCTTGGCTTAAGCCTTTGACAATGGCACGACTGGCATCATAAGCCATTGCCGTCCGCCAATTGACTGCTCCTCCCCAACGCTGCTTGGCACTAGTCGCAAAGGGGTGATTGCTAAAAGCGGTAGGATGCCAAGGTACAGGTAGAACTAAGCCATTCACATCTGCTTGCCCAGACTGCGGCGTTTTGATGGTGTACAAAGTGGGGCTACCAAACAAAGCTAACCTCCCTTGATTGGCTCTAGCGAGATCAATGGCGCGATCGAGTCGATCAATGTGAGGAGAAATTAACAGCCCATCTGCTCCACTACTCACCGCTTGGGCGATCGCAGTTGCGGGGTTAAAAGTAGGGTTAGAAAAATCACAAACCGTCGGCACTAGCTTACCCCCCTTAGCCACCAGCGCTGCCACAAACTCATCCTTAAACGAGACATTGTCTGGAGCCTGAGAGTCATAGCACATGGCGATATTGGTTTTGCGAGCAGTGGCAACTACATGCTCAGCTAGAGGTTCCGCCATTAACCGAATCGTGGGAGTGGCACGAAAAATATAACTGCCGAACCCAGAGAGATTATTAGCAAAGCTAGTCGGAGTCACCATCACCAACTGTCCCTGTTGATAAATGGGAGCCGCAACCAAAGAAGCATTGCTGGCGTTATGCCCTACTACAGCCAGGATACGCTGGTCTTTCACCAACTCTGTCGCTACCTGTTTCACAATCTCTGGATCATTCTCATCATTGACAATCTCCACCTGTAACGGCACACCGTTGATACCGCCGTTTTGATTTACCTCATCTTGGGCTTGAGCCACCCCCCGCAACATCTCCTGAGCCACATTCAGGTTGCTACCAATCGGCACACTGACTGCAATTCGCAACGCTGACTTCCCAGAGCGAGCATTATTCCAATAGATCAGCGTCTCCGGGTCATTTTGGCGCTTTTGCAAAGAAGCCTCAAATTGAGCGATCGCACCTTCAAAATCTCCCTTCGCAAAAGCAGCAATGCCTGCACGTTTCTCTGGTGTAGCATCCGCCTCAACCAAGAGGTTATCACCTAGACTGATGCGATCTTGCAGGGAACCAGTATCCAGCGACTTGGATGATTGAGGAAAGATATTACCCTTGAGCCAAGAGATACCTGTCACTAGCCCTACACCCAGTAACAACAGCACAATAGGCGGAACGCTGGCTTTGGAACGCACAGAAATAGAAGTTCTTTTTTGAGTTGAAGTCATTGTAGGAGTTCCTTTAGGCATCTAATGAAGTGGCTGAACGAGAGGATGAAGCGGTTAGTCGTTGCAGTCGTTGGGCAATTTCATCGTCGAGGGTCATTTGAGCTAAATCTGCGGTTAGTTTCTCCGCTGGGTTATCTGAGAGTTCTGCCTGTGCAGTCATCTGGAGATGTCGGCGCTCTACAGAGGTTTGAGCCGTAGCAAATTGCGATCGCGCGGAGCCAATTTCAAGTTCAGTATTAGCCTGATCGATCACAGCCAGCGCTTCATTCAACTCCGCCAAATCTTTGAGATTTTGCATTTCCAGCTTGTAAGTTTCCAGCTTCTGGCGTTCTCGGTCGAGTTTGTCCTTAGCACCCCGTACCACTGTCTCCGCTCTAGCAAATTTTTCCGCTAAGGAAGGTAGCGATCGATCGAGCAAAATGGCCTTCGTCATCGCCATCCGGGCGGCTTCCGCATTGCCTTGTTGCTGTGCCAAAATTGCTTGTTGTTCAGCTTGTTGAAATTCTTTCTGTCTACTTTCGTACATACTCTTAGCCTGCTGGTAAGCAGCCATTAGAGTTGCAACTGATTGGGTGAGTTGAGCGACTGACTTTTGCATGGTTTGCAAAGATTCCTGAGCCACTTCCACCGCAATCTTGCCGCCTGACTCCACAGGTAAGCCCCACAGCCAAGACCAGGTAGCTGTTAGTACGCGTCCAGCCCGCTCTCCCACGAACCAATAGATCAATTGTTTGAAATGTTTTTGAGCCATAGAGCCAAGATCCAGCCGTTGTAACGACATCGATATTTCGAGAAGCGATCGCCTATGTGCTTCTCAGGCTCTAGCCAAGAACTTATTTTGAATTTTGCAAAACTTTACAATTAGCCTTTAATTGAGGCCACAATAGGAGAGGAGATTTGCTGATTCTTGCGGTAGAGTCATAGTGCATGGATAATCAATCAACTGAGCGGCTACTTACAGACCTCAAACACGCAGACCCAGAGGTGCGTAATCATGCTACCCAAGAATTGTGGCGACGCTGGTTTGAACAGAAAGGCGTTTTGGGCCTGGAACGCATTCGACAGGCACAGATGTTGTTAGAACGCGGAGAAAAACTCCAGGCAGAAGCGGTGCTCACCCAGCTAATTCAAGATCTACCTGACTTTGCCGAAGCATGGAATCGACGAGCAGTGCTGTATTATATCCAGGCTAAGTATCGTAAGTCTCTAGCTGACTGCCAGCAAGCGGTGCAGCTCAACCCAATTCACTTTGGCGCACTACATGGAATTGGGCTGTGCCATGTGGCGCTGGGCGAATACCGAGAGGCCATTCTCGCCTTTCGTCGCGCTTTAGAAATTCAGCCCTATTCTGTAGAAAACCAACGGTTAATTTTGGAATGTAGCGCTAAATTGAGCTGAGCGATCGCACCTCCGTTTACACGAATCGAGTCAGTTGAACGCGATAGCGATCTTTTTTTGTCACAGCGACTTCACCCACTTCTAAGCGACCTTTGCCTCGGATTGCCACTAAATCTCCTGGTTTGAGTTGATGGCTAGCAGAAACGATCTCCTTCCAGTTCACCCGGACATCTCCCCCATCAATCAAGTCCACCATTTTGCTGCGAGACATACCAAAACCCGCCGAGGCGATCGCATCTAGACGCAGTGAAGCTTCTACGGTCGTCAGTTCTTTTTTCTTGGGTTCTCGGATTTTGAGTTCGCTCAGTTCAATTCGCCGAGTTTTTACGGGCACCGATCGCACTTGATTAAGTTGGAGTTCTAGAAACTCTACCAGGTCAGGCACTACAATCGCCTGCGCTCCGCGCTCACCCAAAACAATAATGTCGCCCACTTTTTCTCGGACAATGCCTGTCCCTAAAAGCGCTCCGAGGAAGTCACGGTGGGTGGCAGGGTCAAACAAAAAGTTGCCTGCAATATCAAGGGCTGCTATTTCTACCTGACTCGCTTCGAGCGGTAGTTCAGACCGCGCGATCGCCACTCGTTGTCGTTCGGCTTGTGGGTAGCCGCCCCACGCTAACACCTGTACTTCGGTCAGCCGACCAAAAGCTTGCTGCATGTCAGCGAGTTCAGGAGGCGCAAGAAAATCGCTACAGACTACTTCCCAAGTTTTGATCGCTTGGTCTGCTTGGTCAATGACACGGGCGATCGCGTCTCGATTTTCAATGCCTTTTAATAGATCTTCGCGTGGCAGCATGCGTCAGATGGAATTTAGAGAGCAATTCTGATCTTAAAGGGAGAAGCTAATGGATGACCATCTGGCGATAGCGAGCTTGGACAAAATTGTAAATACCATAGGCTACCAACCCCAGTGCCACTAAACCCAACAGCCAAGGGCCATAAGGTTGACTCGCTAAAGCCGCCAGAGCACCTCCCAGCCCGCGCACCTCACTGGCATTAGAAGACCGAGCCGCCTGAATTAGGAAAAAGCCAATGACGCTAAATACAACGCCTCTGGCCGCTAGACCAAACCTACCCATCCGAGTCGCCCAGGTTTTCTCAGGCGTACTCATTTCGTTGAGCTTTAATTTACGACGGAACTTGGCAGTATAGGCTTCATAGAAGTGATAGAAACCAAAGCCAATAGTCAAGGCTCCAATTGTGCCTACCAGCCATTGACCAAAGGGTTGAGCCAAGAGGCGAGCCGTCCAATCTTGAGAAGCATTCCCTCCTCCACTGCCCCCAGAACCCAGTGCCAACTTAGCCGCCGTCAGCGCCAGCCCTGAGTAGACGATCGCCGTCCCGACATAACCGAGACGCTGGGCAATTCCTTTAGCATCTGTGCCCTTATTTTCAGTATCCATTACCGCTTGGACTAAGCTCCAAAGCACATAACCCAACAAACCGATCGCTATCAAACCTAGCAAAACCTGCCCGAAAGGCTGTTCTAGTATCGTTTGCAGCGCTCCTTGCGAATCTGTGGTTTTGCCACCTGAACCAAAAGCAGCTTGAGCGGCTAGGAGACCCACTAAGCCATAGACAATCCCTTTAGCGGTATACCCGAATCGGGCTAGAGGCTCCACCCACGGTTGAGACGCAACCTGCCTCGCGGTTCGTCCTGCTTGATCGCTGGCTCGTTCTACTGACTTGCGCCCTCTCATTGCTCTGCCTCCCACTTACCCTTGTTGGATTGGTTCTAAACTAGCAGCGATCGCCCTTATCCTCTGTCTTCCGGAAGGTGGGGTTTCTAGGGAGAGTTTTGGTAACTTGTGGTATCGATTAAGCCCACTGCCACTACCATCCTTGCGGGGAAACTTTAGGGTTACGCACATAAGGAACCGCTTCCGAAGCAGTCACATCATCCCAGCACCAACCATCATGACAAACCAAGGTGAGGAGCAACTGGCGTCGTTTTGCCAAATCTTGGACTGCAAGATTAAAGACCTGATCGCTGACCGTAGGGATACCATACTAGTGGTTATCGGGCTACCCCCTCCACTAATGCTCAATGTGGTGGAAAGCACATCAAAAACAGTCAGGCTAATAATTGCTAGCCCCAGAAATCCTAGCCAGAGTCCTGTCATGTAGAAACGACCTGAGCACTTAGCGACAGGCTTAGCGTAACAGCCCTGCCATCGCTTCCCAGTCTGTCCGGAGGTATACCTCAACACAACTTTGGCTTAACGCTTCTCGCGATCGCCCACTATTTAACTCTGACAAAATCTTGAATCTGAAAAATGTGGCTTTCTCCATTTTGGAGCTTGTGGGTGATGATGCGGCGCTGATTGGGATCTTGAAAATAATGGTTGTTGAAGATAGTGGCCTGAGAAACGGTGCTTTGAACTTGAAAGATATAGTTATAGGGCGTTAGTTCTGTACCCCGAATTTTGAGTTGCACGTCCTCACCATAGCAAGTTTTTCCGGTGACTCTGATTGGGCAATTGAACGTGATTGCACCGTAGCCGTACAAGTTGTCAAAGTGTTCATTGAATTGCCAGACCTCCGGTTCAATCCAATAAATATCAGCATGAACTGCTGACGCTTCTAGAAAATTTCCTTCTAGGTCAAAGGTTTTACATAGCCCTTCCCACTGCCCCATAAAACATTGAAAAGGCGGAAGTAGCGGTGGTCCGTAGTCTTTCATTAGAAATGCCCTACCAAAATATGTTTGGTTAAGTCAGTATACTGTTGCTAATTTGACAAAGGCTAATTGCGGCGCGATCGTAGAGAATGAATGGAAGGCTAGCAAGGCAACCCCGACATGGAATCATTGAGCTACCTCGGAATCATACTACTGACATTGATCGCGCCTCTGCCTTCGGAGGTCATCATGCCGTTAGCGGGTTTTATGGCAGCCCAGGGTCAACTGAATTTGGTGTATGCGGTGTTAGCAGGGGTCTTCGGGGTTTTAATGGGTGTATTACCTTGGTACTTTGCAGGTAAGTATCTAGGGGAGCCAGGACTACAGAAATTAGCCCGTCAATCGGGGGGTTGGATCAAAGTATCGGTAGAAGATATTGAGAAGTCTAAGTCTTGGTTTAAGCAGTATGGAGGCAGAGCGCTTGTAATGAGTCGGCTCGTGCCAGGAGTTCGGACAGTTATTTCTGTGCCTGCTGGCATCAGCGGTATGCCTGTGCTGTTGTTTCTGTTTTATGTGGGCTGCGGAGCCCTCGTTTGGGGATCTTTGCTAGCGAGTGCAGGATATGTCTTAGGCGATCGCTACTACTTAGTCAGACAGTATCTTGGCCCTGCTTCCAATGTCATTATGGCAATCCTGTTGGTGACAATGGTAGTTTTGCTGTTTAAGTATAAAATCCGGCGCGCTAAATCACAGTCAAGCTTAAGAGCAAAAAAATTACAATCGAAACTATGACAGCTCAGCAACGCTACCCGGATGGTAGTAACTCGGCACTCTGCAACGTGATTGCCCAGAAAATTGCCAACAGTCCCGATCAGCGGATTACTTTCGCGGACTACATGGATTTAGCTCTCTACCATCCGCAACAAGGTTACTACTCCACTAGGGCTGTAACGATTGGAGCCCAAGGAGATTTTTTCACCTCGCCGCATTTAGGTTCTGACTTTGGCGAACTGCTGGCGGAGCAATTCGTAGATATGTGGCGATCGCTAAGGCAACCTTCTCCTTTTACGCTACTAGAGATGGGAGCAGGTCAGGGGATTTTAGCCACAGATATTTTGCAATATCTCCAACAGCAATATCCTGATTTCTTTGAAGTTATAGAATATCTGATTGTAGAACGGTCTCCTACACTGCGGCTACAACAACAGCAACGGCTGCGATCGCACAAGCCCCTAGCAGACTCTAGCCCTATTCGTTGGTGTACTTGGGAGGAGATCCCGGTTGATTCTATTGTGGGTTGCTGCTTTTCTAATGAGTTGGTCGATGCTTTTCCTACCCATCAAGTAGTGCTCACCGAGGGAGAGCTGCAAGAAGTTTATGTCACCCTAACTTCTAGCTCATCTTCTATCGATAGGATGGGCACAATTCAGTTTGCTGAACGATTTGGAGAACTCTCAACGCCTGAACTAAAAGAATATTTCGAGTGGGTGGGTATCCCTTTGTTATCCGGCAATTATCCTGAAGGATATAGGACTGAAGTCAATTTAGCGGCTTTGGATTGGTTAAAAACAGTCGCCGATCGCTTGCAGCGTGGATATCTCCTCACCATCGACTATGGTTATCCAGCCACGCGCTACTATAGCCCAGTGCGAGCGGAGGGCACATTGCAGTGCTACTACCAACATCGTTATCACAACAATCCTTATCTATATGTGGGTTATCAAGACATTACGGCCCATGTGGATTTTACCGCTCTAGAACGCCAAGCCGATCGCTGTGGTTTACAAACAGTCGGGCTGATCCAGCAAGGCTTATTTTTGATGGCACTCGGTCTAGGCGATCGCATTGCCGCCCTGTCTCAGACCGATCTCAGCCAACCAGGACAGTCTTTACAAACTTTGCTGAGTCGGCGAGAAGCATTACATGCCCTAGCAAGCCCGATGGGATTGGGCAACTTTAATGTCCTGATTCAAAGTAAGGGGCTAGAGGCAGGAACAGCACAAAAACCTTTAAGGGGCTTGAGTTTGTAACGACCTATTTAGCTGTTAGGTTCCGCTTCCCAATCCACGGACGTGACTGTCACTGTGCCGGGTTGGGAAACGGTGCCTGTAAAACTACCTATTTGTCCAGGTTGAAGAGATTCTGGTGTCACGTAAGTAAAACTGGCTTCTATGGCAGGTGTGGCACTGGAGGCAACCGCATAGTTCACAATGGCAAATCTGACTGGCTTACCCGTGTCATTACGGACTTG
Organism: Trichocoleus desertorum ATA4-8-CV12; assembly: GCA_019358975.1. Taxonomy (NCBI): domain Bacteria; kingdom Bacillati; phylum Cyanobacteriota; class Cyanophyceae; order Leptolyngbyales; family Trichocoleusaceae; genus Trichocoleus; species Trichocoleus desertorum. The sequence goes on along the minus strand of JAHHIL010000004.1, from coordinate 194,424 downwards.
ACCGAGCACGCGATCGCCACTGCGCTGCACATCTAGCACCACAACTTGGGGGTTGCTAGGAGGCGGAGGCGTGAGTTGTTGCTGACATAGATAGCTCAAATCCACCAAACCTCGGCTCGTAGTTTGCATGTAGCAGAGTGGCGTGTCTCCATCCCCGGAGGAAGTTGACTGGGCAGTAGCCGATGTCAGAGAGGCTGGAGCTTTGAGGGGAATTAATATCAGCCCAACCGCGATCGCCATAGACGAAAATTTTTGCATATAACTCTGAGTCAACTTTCTTCTTTCTACTTTTCAGGCTGGTTAGAAATCACCAGGGTACTTTTCAAACAAAGTTAAGCGATACCAGTAAAATTCTCCAAATAAATTAAAGTTTGTGTAAAAGATTTTGAAGATTCAGTAAATTTTCTGTCCTCCCTGCTTCTACCTCTGAGTTAGATTGCACTCGTCCAAGGTTCACGTCCAAGGTTCACGTCAAGGTTCATTGGTGCGCTCTGCCTCGTTTCTACACAGTTTGAATTTCCAGGTTGGCTTATCGGTAGCCAGAACCCCTGTAGAAGCGGTGAAACGAAATTTCTGACAAAGTTTTTGCTGGAGAAATATCCTATGAATCAGCGTTTTCTGTCTGCGTTGCTTGAGCAACGACAAATCAACCTGTCTGCAAAGCAACCTCATCAGTTACGCAGTAGCGATCGCAACGCTTCGGCACCATCACAGCAAACCAGTTCCATTAAGACCAAGCTCACTGCTTTAGGTCTGACAACGCTTTTAGGAGTGGGTAGCAGCCTCAGTTGGGCAGAATTAACCGCAAAACCTGCACAAGCTGCTCCAATTGCTTCGGTTGGCAGAGCAGTCGCTTTTACCTGTAGTGACAGTCAGGCCACAATCAAAGCCAAGGGTGGTCCCTCTGTCACCTTCGGCACCACTAGTATCTATATCGGTTATCAACAAGTTTCATCTCTGAACAAAAACCCCCGCTTAGTCCGTTTTGATAATGGTCAGCGCACTTGGTGCAAAACAGATTATGAAGTCACCAATGATGACGGTACCGGGTATGGGCTGATTTGGGATGGTGGCAGTGTCCTGTATGGCGTCTTTAGCTCCACAGGGACTCAAGGTTTAGCCAGTCAAGACTTCCGGCGTTTTGCTACCAATAGTTGGTTGCCCACCTATGGTCAAGGAGGCGGCTCCAAAATAGCTGTATTGGCCCGCATCAACCCTTCTACAGGGACGATCGCCAATGCTACTTTTCTCTCAGCTCAACTAACCAGTGGGGCTAGCAATTCTGTGGCCGTCACAGGCTTATCTTGGACAGGTAGCAGCCTTGTCGTCAAAGTAAACTCCTGGTTTTCTCCGCGCCGTACCAATAAAACGCGCATGACTTGCTCTGGCTCCTCTCCGTTTGTCCAGACAATCACGTTTGCAGCTAATCTAGGCTCAGCGCTAAAATCCACTGCCGATCGCTGCCAATAGGTTTCAGGCTTTAAGTTCTGGCTCTTTGCTCTCCCTACCAGTCCGTCTGCTAAAACTGCCAGAGGAGAGCAAGAGTGTCATTCCCTTTCTTTCACACTGACACACTGAGAGAAGGGGAATGAAGATAGCAACGCAACTGCCTATGTCAAGCACATATGTCAAGCACTACAACTCCTGATGCCTATACTGGAGGTAGTCACGATTATGGTTTTGCAGGGGAAGGAAGCGGATGGTGCCAAATCCCACGCTTATGCAAGCGGTAGAAAAACTAGATTACCGCGTTACTGTTGGGGATGTTGCGGCTCAGGCTGGGCTAGATATTAACCTCGCCCAACAGGGACTTTTGGCCCTAGCATCCGATGCTGGCGGGCATTTGCAAGTCGCTGAATCCGGCGAGGTTGTTTATCTCTTTCCCAAGAACTTTCGCAATGTCTTACGCAACAAATTCTTGCGGCTGCGCTTGCAGGAATGGTGGAATCGGGTTTGGCGGGTACTGTTCTACCTCATCCGTATTTCCTTTGGCATTCTGTTGCTGGTTTCGATTGCTTTGATTATTGTCGCGATCGCCTTGATCGTAGCAACGATGAATTCCAGCCGAGACAATGACAACGACTCCGGAGGTGGGGGCGGCATCTTTCTACCCAATTTTTGGGTTACCCCCGATTTCTTCTGGATCTTTTACCCCAACTATTACGATCGCCCTTACGAACGCCGTCGTCGCCGTTCTCGTAATAGCGAACCCAACCAGCTCAATTTTTTAGAAGCCATCTTTTCGTTCTTATTTGGCGATGGCAACCCCAACGCTGATTTAGAAGAACGACGCTGGCAGGCGATCGGCACTGTGATTCGCAACCATCGGGGAGCAGTAGTAGCTGAACAGATTGCCCCCTACTTAGATAATGTAGGGAAAGGGTATGGCTACGAGTACGAAGACTATATGATACCTGTCCTCTCCCGCTTCAATGGTCGCCCCGAAGTCAGCCCTGAAGGTGGCATTGTCTATCACTTCCCAGAGTTGCAAACCACTGTGGCTCAGCATCGGCCTCGCTCTGTTTCGGCCTATTTAGAAGAAACTCCTTGGCGCTTTAGTGCTGCTGGCGCGGGGCAGATTATTCTGGCAACAGGTCTCGGTGGACTCAATCTAGTGGGTGCCTTGGTACTCGGTAGCTTGCTGGCCGATGGTACGGTAGCCGCAGAGTTAGGGGGTTTAGTTGCTTTTGTCCAGTCGATCTACTGGTTATTACTAGGGTACGGTACGGCCTTTCTAGCCATTCCCTTGGTGCGCTATTTCTGGATTCAGTGGCGCAACAGCAAACTAGCGGTTCGCAATCAAAATCGTCGGCAACGAGCCATGAAGCTAAATCAAGCTGACCCAGATCTACAGCGCAAGCTGGATTATGCTAAGCAGTTTGCAGCAGAAACTGTGGTCACTCAAGAGGATTTGGTTTACACCACTGAAACCGATCTCTTAGAACAAGAAGTTGAGCGATCGGACGATATTGACGCCGAGTGGCAACGTCGCCTCAATGAGTCTCGGTAGCTATGCCCACCGTTTATTTACGCAAACTTGATAAAGCCTAGTTTTACGGTGGCTCAGTGCCTCAGTTGATTTACGCAAACTTGATAAAGCTTGATTTCATCTGACGGGCTTGGTTAGGATGAGCCGTAGATCTAATCTAAGTAAGATTGCGAGAAGCTGATCTCTTCAGATTCAGAGCATTCTCTGCTTCACCTTACCTCTGTTCGCTATGTTTCTTCTCATGACCATAGCTGTAGATAACTGGTTACAACGAAGCCGCCATAGCAGTCGAGGCAGTACTTATTTGTTTGCGCCTATGGCTAACTTCAATGTGATGGCTGAAGTGAATGAGACTCCACCTTAGATTTAATGAACTACCGCGCCGCTACAGAGCGGCGGGTTTCTGACGCTTCGTTTCAGCCAGTTGCTTCAGAGATCCCGTTTGACGAGGTTTTGAAGTAGAGCTTTGCTGATCAGCGTTTGTGAGGCTAGTTCCTAACCCCAATGCCCAATTGAGCATGACTTTTGCAGCCGCGATATCTCTATCCTCACTGCATCCACATTGAGAGCAGTGATGAACGCGCTGTGACAAGTCCTTCTTTGCCTGATGACCGCAATCCGGGCAGGTTTGAGAGGGCTTCACCTTTTGAGTCGGCACCTCCACAAACACTCCACCCGCTTCGATGAGCTTGGATTCCAAAGCCTTGCGCAAGAGTCCCATGCCCACGTCTAGAATCGAGCGGTTTAGCCCCGACTTTTGGCGGGTGCGCTTGTTCTGCTTAGCTTTGGCGGTCATCCCTTTGAGATTGAGCTTTTCGGTGGCAACGAGGCAATTACGGCTCACGATCTCTGCTGCCTGTTTGTGTACCCAATCTTGACGTTGATTTGCGGCTCGGCGCTGAAGGGCGGCAACCTTGGTAGATGCCTTTTTCCAGCGCTTTGAAGCCTTAACCTTGCGCTTGAAGTTGGGCGCTCTCTTGCGTCGTTTTTGTTTGGATGCTTTGCGAATCTGGCTCTAGGTCTGGGCGAGAAACCGAGGGTTTTCAACCATCGTGCCATCACTCAGGGCAGCAGCAGTCAAGCAACCAAAATCAATCCCGACTGCACCCTCGCCTGATGTCCTGACTGGTTCACACTTCACAGTGATGGAAGCAAACCAGTTGCCATGCTTGTAGACGATGGTGCAGGTTGAAGGTGTCCCCCAAGTTCGAGCCTTGCCGCGCATCTGAACCTGTCCCAAGTTGGACAACTCCAGATACCCGTTATCACCCGTTGTATGAGCTTTCCAGCCTGCTTTACAGGGATACGTCCACCCCGAATATTTACGAATGGACTGAAACCGGGGATAGCCGCCCAACCCTTTGAAGCAGCGCTGAAACGCGAAATCGACCCGCTTTAAGGTGGCTTGCAGAGCGTGAGAGCCTAACTCTTTGTACTCTGTCCAAACTTCCTTAAAGGCAGGTAGACGGTTCTGTTGATCAAAGTAATCAACTGATTCACCGCGCTGCTGATAGCTGTGTTTGCGGTCTGCCAACGCACTGTTATACAAATACGCATGCAGCCGTCTCCACTCAAAAAGCTGGGCTGCTTGAGCAGGTTTTGGATACAGGCGAAATGTAATGCAGCGTGTTAATATAGTGTCATTATAACGCTAAAACGACGCTATGAAAAGATTTTCTCTGAGGCTTTCGGATGAAGAGTTGGCAAAGATTGTGGAACATGCAGACAAAACGGAGCAATCAATTAATGACGTGATTCGACAAATCATTCGTAGCTGGAAGCCTAAGCCTTAATTGGCAACTCCGCTACGCTCCATTGCCGTGCTATCCTTCCCCACCCTAAAGAGGGATGGGGACTATCGCGCTATTGTTCAATAGCAGTCGGAGTACCCGCCAAAGCGATCGCCTAACGCCACCAACTTGATAACTCTCAATTACATGAGCTAGCCAGCTATGCTGCTTTAGCCTCGGCTCAAGAGTGACAGGATTAACCTTAAAAAAGAGCTAAAAGCCAGAATCTAGAATTTCTCTCAGCTCCTAAATTCTGGCTCGTGAAGTACCCGACGCTGATTGCAAGCAATACAGCACGGGCTTCCTGTTTCAACAGCCGCTGCCTCCACCTTGCAAGCAAAGTATTGGTCTGACGCAGCTTCTGGAGGTTTTGGTCATGCCTGCATTCGCAGCACATCCCACTGACTCCCGTGATAGTTGCCTACCACCCAGGCAGCAACCCGCCTTCCGCAGGTTGATAACTTTTGCTTTTGCTTCTCTTGGATTTACGCCATGGCGACCAGCTGGAGAAAACAGCTTCCCTGAGCTACCGATCTGTCTGCGGCAAGAGTCGAACCTCTACTTTGAAGTTTGCCTGTCTGTTCGATGCGGTCAGGTGGGGTGTTAAACCATCTGAATTATACCTTGAGACCCTTGCCATGAATAGACTTCAAGCCTTTTATTTGCTCGATAGGTTGGCGATTCGTCGCTCACCTACTCCACCCGCCTATGGCATCGTTCGGGGTGAGACTCCTCATCGCCGGACTCCCTATCCCGACGCTGACTTTTCAAGTACAGCGCGGGGCTTCCGTCGCTAGCTAACTCCTGAATTTCTCTAGGAAGTTACGTTGTAGGCAAGCAAAACAACTCGACTACACTTCTATTGCACCTGAATTTTGGCAAGCGCTGTGCCTTTGTAGTAGTGCAAAACAATCTGCTGGTAGTTATGACCACGCTGAGCTAGGTTGTGGGCTCCCCATTGGCTCATGCCTAAACCATGACCAAAGCCACGACCCGAAATTTGAAAAGCTGGCAGGGAACCACTACTTTTATTCGCCGCTCCACCCGCTACAGGAGTCGCAGTAAACAGGGTACTTCTCAACCCCAAAGCGCTGCGGAGGGCATCTCCACTGAGGGTGCGACTGCCAGCATCACCCACTACCTTCATCGTGACAACGCGACCGCGAGGCGTTGTCCGCGCTGGTTGCATAGAAATCACATTTCCGACACCAGAAATGCGGTTGCTCAGCTCAGAATTAGAGAACATTTTGACCCACTGATAAACGGGTGTGCCTTGGTCGTAGTCTTGCACGCCACGCAGATAGGGGAGAGGTTGTTTCCATACATCTTCTACGTTCTCGGTGTGCCCACCCGAAGAAGAATGAAACACCGCTTCAATGATGCGACCGCCATAAGTCAAAACTTGCCCAGCCGTGGCGCTGACTGCGGCTTGAGTTGTGGAGGTTTCTTTGGCAACCCCTTCATAAACTTGCCACGCTTGCGTATCACCGACGTCGTAAACGCTGTTGGCCGAGGTTTGTCGCTGATAGAGAGCATAAGAGCGGGCGGCGATCGCTTGAGCCTTTAGAGCTTCTTGAGGCCAACTGGGAATCATCTCAGAAGCCACCACACTGTAGAGGTATTGCTCTAAATCTACGTAATTAACAGCGGTGAGCCCCTTAGCCGTGGGCACCAAGAACGCTCGTCCGCGATACCAGTTACCGCGCTCTGGGCGATCGCCAATCCAGACATATCCCCCTTCTGTTGGTTCTACCCAAATCTGACCTGCTTTCCACTGTCCTTGTAGGGACACACCACCTGCACTCAAGGCAGCACTCAAAGCTTGACCAGGAGGGAGCTCTCCTAAAGTACGTCCCGCCCCATCCTTAATGAAGGCTTTGGTAGAGCTAGCCACGCCTACTTGCTGGGTTCCTTCTTCAATCGCAACTCGTAAGTCCAGAGCAGCTCGTGCAGGCGCGATCATGGCTAGCCAAATCAGGGCAGATACCCACCAGTGCCGCCCTCCTAATCGAACCAAATACCGGAGTCCTTGCATTAGGAAGGCAGGGGTATGTCCAGATGTCATTGCGTAAGTCTCCTCACTCCAAACAGTGTGGCTAGATGAATGTAACTAGAATAATGATCAGCCTGAGTAATTCGATGCAAACCCTAGTTAATATAAGCTAATTTCTTCGAACTTGCGATAGAGGCAGTGAATAAAACGCAAGTTAAATTCATTACCACTGTCTGTCAGACTCCACCTTGAGGGGGAATGTTTCTCGAATTTCTCAAGAAAGTTGCTAACTATTACAAGAGTCTGTGAGTATCTTTCCTTGCATACGAATAGGCGCATCGGAAGCGGCTGTCAAAAGAAAAATTGTTGGGGTTGTTGTCTGCTGAGTCACAAAACAATCTGCACCTGGAACCTTCTCTGTATAACGAACCACCCACTCTTGACTCTGGGATGTTGCTAACTTTTCTATCTGGTCAATTTGTATACTAAAACCACCTGTAGGCCGCGAACCCAAGGTGACTGCGATCGCCTGCTGGTCGAGAAAATCAACGGCAGGCACCACAGTCTTTTTCGGATTTGCATCGGACGAAGCATTAGAATTCCAAAAATTAGCCCATTCTTGCTGATTTCGAAATACTAAAAGTTGCGGCTCAGAAATAGAGCGGGTTGATAAAGGATTGCGTCCAATGGGCAACATTTGAAACGAAATAGATGAGCTGGTGGCGATTTCGGTAGGTGAAGCATCAGGAAGTTTAGTTTGGGTAGAGCTAGAGGGGGCGGCTTGAGGTTGTGCCCCAGGTGTCACAGATGCTCCAGGTGCAGATGCCCCGGATGTCCCAGATGTCCCAGATGTCCCAGATATCACAGGTACAGGGGCAGGAGTGCAACTTACTAAGGCGATCGCGAAACCTAAAATCAATAACCTTAAACACCAACCATCCTTCAGGAAATTTGGCTCTCTTAAACAGAATGGTATCGGCATGGTGTTGATGCCTCCTACTGATTTTGGGTGAACTTCGCATCCCTTCGCGGTCAACCAGCAAAGAACCATTGAGAATAGAGACAGGCCCCTAGGAAACATGGTATGTCGGAGTTTCTCGAAACGTTGCTGGTTTCCAGCGGATTTATCCCACACGGACACTGTTACCTTTGGAAGCCAGGTCTAGTAGGGCTGCATCTCGTCTCAGATGCCCTGATAGCGCTCTCTTATTACTCAATTCCGCTCATGCTGGTGTATTTCGTGCGGAAGCGCCGAGATATTCCTTTTGACTGGATTTTTTGGATGTTTGGGCTGTTTATTGTGGCTTGCGGCACAACGCATGTCATTAATATTTGGACGCTATGGCATCCCGTGTATTGGCTGGCTGGCCTGGTTAAGGCGATTACTGCTTTAGCTTCAGTAGGAACCGCCGCTTCGTTATTTTACTTACTGCCTCAAGCCTTGGCTTTAACCAGTCCAGCGCAACTTGCAGCGGTCAACCTAGCTTTATCTAATGAAGTGGTGGAGCGTAAGCAAGCAGAAGCTCATGTACAAACTCTAAATGCAGAGCTAGAGCAACGAGTGAGTGAACGAGCCGCCGCCTTAATACAATCGAACGAACGGCTCAAAAGTGAAATTGCTGAGCGCAGCCGAGTCGAAACAGAACTGCGACGATCGCTCAAAGAGCTATCTGATATTAAATTTGCTCTAGATAAAGCCGCGATCGTAGCCACAACCGACCAACACGGCACCATCAACTACGTCAATGACAAATTCTGTGAGCTGTCGAAATACTCCAGAGCCGAATTGCTAGGCCAAAACCATCGCATCATTAATTCGGGTCATCATTCTGCTCTGTTTTTTGAAGTTCTGTGGGCCACCATTAGCAGCGGTAAAGTATGGCACGGAGAAATTCAGAACCGAGCGAAAGACGGCAGCTATTACTGGGTCGATACGACCATCGTGCCGTTTCTGGATCAGGCGGGGCACCCCTTCCAGTACCTAGCCATTCGCTTCGATATGACTGAGCGCAAACAAGCAGAAGTAGCCCTAAGGAACAGCAGGGAGCGCTTTCGCTTGCTAGTAGAAGGGGTGCAAGACTACGCCATTATTATGCTGAGTGCTGAGGGCCAAGTCGCCAGTTGGAACAGCGGTGCAGCGCGAATTATGGGTTATCAAGCACCAGAGATTATTGGCCAATCAGTTTCTCGTTTTTACCCCGATGTCAGCAACTCACAGGCTAAAGCTCAGCAAGAAATACAGATCGCTACCACGACAGGCCGATTTGAAGAAGAAGGCTGGCGCATGCGCCAAGATGGGTCGCAGTTTTGGGCGCATGTCATCCTGACTGCCTTGAATGACGGAACTGGGCAACTGCGGGGTTTCTCCAAGGTGACGCGCGACATCACCGATCGCAGGCGAGCAGAGCAAGAAATTAAAGCGCTCAATCAGGAATTGGAACAACGGGTCACGGAGCGCACTACCCAACTAGCGGCCATCAACCAAGAACTTGAAGCCTTTGCCTACTCGGTATCCCACGACTTGCGTGCTCCTTTGCGGAGTATTGATGGCTTCAGCCAAACGCTACTAGAGCGCCATGCCGAGCAACTCGATGCTAAGGGGCAACATTACTTGCAACGAGTCCGGGCAGGTACGCAGCGAATGGGCCAACTGATCGATGATTTGCTCAATTTGTCGCGAGTGACTCGCAGCGAAATGAGCTGGCAGCCAGTAGATTTAAGCGCGATCGCCCAGTCTATCGCGACCGAGCTACAGCAGAGCCCGCCAGAGCGTCAAGTCGAGTTGGCGATCGCCCCTGACTTGATGGCCTATGGTGACACTCAACTACTAACCATTGTGCTCGACAACTTACTGAGAAACGCCTGGAAGTTTACATCCAAACATTCTCAAGCCTGGGTTGAGTTGGGAGCCTTACCCTCAGCAGACACACCCATTTACTTTGTCCGTGACGATGGCACTGGCTTTGATATGGAGTATGCTCACAAATTATTCGGAGCTTTTCAGCGACTGCATGCGATGACTGAGTTTCCTGGGACTGGCATTGGCTTAGCCACCGTACAGCGTATCATTCACCGACATGGTGGTAAGGTGTGGGCCGAAGGGGCCGTGGAGCAAGGAGCTTGCTTTTACTTTACGCTGTCCCCCAAAGCCGAGCGCAACCTCTCTTCCGAGAATCAGGAAACGGTCTAAAACAACTGCCATGCTCAAAAAAAGAATCTTACTCGTAGAAGATAATCCCGATGACGAAGAGTTGACTTTATTGGCATTTGAAGACTGCCAGATTGCCAACGAGGTCATTGTTAAGCGGGATGGAGCCGAAGCGCTAGACTACCTATTGGGTCAAGGAATCTATCGCGATCGCGAGCTTTACCCTATGCCATCCCTCGTTTTGTTGGACTTAAAGCTCCCTAAAATTGATGGCTTGGAAGTCTTGCGTCGTCTCCGCAGTAACGATCGCACCAACGTTTTACCCGTCATTGTCTTAACCACCTCCAAAGAGGAGCAAGACTTAATTAGTAGTTACAGCTTGGGATGCAACAGCTACATTCGCAAACCTGTAGATTTTGATCAATTCATGGAAGCAATTCGCCAACTAGGGGTCTATTGGTTGCTTCTAAACGAAACGCCCTCACTATAAACACTTTAGTTTGACAGGAGCATGTCATGGGTCGGCTCTTGCGAGCTTTGATTGTGGAAGACTCTGAGGATGACACAGAGTTATTAGTCATAGAACTGGAGCAACAGGGTTATGACCCAATTTACGAGCGTGTGGACACCACCAAGGCGATGCAGGCAGCCCTAGAACAGAACAGTTGGGATGTGATTATTTGTGATTACTCCATGCCCCAATTCAGTGCTCCAGCGGCTTTGGCTTTGTTGCAAGCCAGAGATCTAGATATCCCCTTCATTATTGTCTCCGGCACGATTGGCGAAGATATTGCTGTGGCCGCGATGAAAGCAGGGGCGCATGATTACTTGATTAAAGGGAATCTAGCGCGATTAGTGCCAGCGATCGAGCGGGAACTGCGAGAAGCCCAAGAACGCGAAGCACTGCGGCAAGCCCAAAAAGCCTTGCGAGAAAATGAAGAACGCTTTCGATCGCTGATCGAGAATGCCCTCGATTTGATTGTAGTTTTGGCGATCGATGGCACCATTCACTACAGCAGTCCTTCTAGCAAATCTCTTTTAGGATATAACTCAGAGGCGATCGCAGCCACCAATATTTTTCAATACATGCATCCTGAGGATGTTTCTAACGTACAGCACCTCTTGCAGGATGTCATTGCTCAGCCCGGAGTGACGGCGACGACTGAATTTCGGTGCCAACATCAAGATGGAAGTTGGCGAGTCCTAGAGGCCAGTGGCAAACATTTTGTGGAACCCGGCGGTATGACCCGGATTATTGTGAATGCACGCGATAGCACCGAACGCAAGCAAGCTGAGGAGATGCGAAAAGCCCTCGAAACCGAAAAAGAGCTAAGTGAGCTACGGTCTCGGTTCTATTCCATGATGTCCCATGAGTTTCGCAGCCCGCTCACAGCCATTCAGATGACCGCTCAACTGATGCGAGATCATTCTGAAGCGTTTGATCTCACCAAGCAGCAGGAATGTTTTCAACGCATTCTTAATGCGACAAAACGCTTAGTGCATCTAGTCGATGATGTGTTGGTCATAGGTAAGGCGGAATCCGGTAAGTTTCAATTTGTGCCTGCTCCGCTGGATTTGATCGCCTTTTGTCAAGAATTAATCACTGAGTTTCAACTGACCAGTGGCAAGAAACATCAAATCCTGTTTAGGTGTGAGAGAGACGACTTAGAAGTAGAGATGGATGAGGATCTGTTGCGCCATGTCTTGAGCAACCTATTGACCAATGCCATTAAATATTCACCTGCAAACACCGAGATCTGGTTTGAGTTACAGCAACAGCATGACGTTGCTATTTTACAGGTTCAAGATCAAGGAATTGGTATCCCTGCTGAAGATTTGCCCCACTTATTTGAAACTTTTCATCGCGGTAGTAATGTGGAACAGATTCCAGGCACAGGATTAGGTTTAGCGATCGCCAAAAAATTTGCTGAGTTGCAAGGCGGCACCATTACAGCCACCAGCAAATTAGGAGTGGGCACAACCTTTACAGTCACCCTTCCGCTCCAAACCCATTTGTGATGACTTTGTGAGGGAGCGAACAATTTTGTGACCAATTGGGTTCAGCCCTAGTTCTACCCTACAACTTAGACTATGGTGTCAATAGACCGTTTCTGGCAACGGAACTCTCATCCCTAGACCGTTGTCAGTGTGGTGAAACATAGGCTGTTAATCCAGAGACAATCTAAGCAATGAGCAATTCCCTCATCCCCGTGATCCTGGCTGGTGGCAAAGGCGAACGCTTCTGGCCCCTGAGCCGCAAGCTACGACCCAAGCAATTTCTAAGTTTAGATGGCAGTGGTAAAAGCCTATTGCAAGCCACCGCCGATCGCTTGTTGCCCTTAGCAGGAGGTTGGGAAAATCTCTGGGTGGTCACTGCTGCCCATTTAGCCGACGGCGTAAAAGCACAACTCCCCGATCTCCCTCTAGAGAATTTGTTGGTAGAGTCGGAAGGCCGTGATACTGCCCCTGCGGTCGCCTGGAGCACTTTAGAAATCGCTCGGCGTTATGGAGAAGATGCGGTTGTTGGCTTTTTTCCTGCCGATCACTGGATTGAGGATCAAGCTACTTTTCAACAAACCCTGAGCGCTGCTGCGGAACTAGCTACCCAACAAGAGGCGATCGTCACTTTGGGCATTAAACCCAACTATCCTTCCACGGGGTACGGCTACATTGAGCAGGGAGAAAATACAGGTAGCTACGCAGGCTCCCCCGCGTACCGCGTCGATCGCTTTACCGAAAAGCCCGATCGCGAAACCGCAGAAACATTTCTGGCCAGTGGTCGCTTTAGCTGGAATAGCGGCATGTTTGTCTTTCGAGCGGGCGTCACCCTCAATGAGCTGCGAGTTCACGCCCCAGAGCTGATGCACCTCCTAGAACAGCAAGGCCCCAGTTCGTATCCCAATTTGCCGAAGAAGAGCATCGACTATGCGCTGATGGAAAAGACCCAAAAGGCTTATGTTTTGCCCGTCGGCTTTGGTTGGGATGATTTGGGAGATTGGACGGCGATCGAGCGCTTGCTTAAAGGAGAGAATGCCAATGTTGAGTTGGCAACCCATGTCGGCATTGATACCGCAGGAGCGATTCTCTATGCCACCAACCCCGAAGATGTGATCGTCACAATTGGCCTAGAGGATGTGGTGGTCGTGCGAGATGGCAATGTTACTTTAGTCGTTAAAAAAGACCGCACCCAGGAAATTAAGCAAGCCCTCGGAAAACTGCGCGATCGCCCTGATCTAGAACACCTACTTTAAACTCCTTCCCCAACCTGGCTCTGCTCTTGGCTCCCCTTCCCTGGTAGGGAAGGGCTGGGGGTTAGGTTCCCATAGGATTTGGACTGGAATCTCCCTCTTGGGGGACTTGGCGAACTGAAGCGTTGAGCGTTAAAAGAGAGTCAGTGACCGAATCAATGCCAGTGGATAGGGTCTCTAGCTCTGGCTATGAGCGATCGCGGCTCACTGACTCATGCCCCCTGATCTCATTCCCTAGGAAGTCCCGTGTTTTTAGCGCAAACCAGCTCCCGTCAGCGAGAAATTATTGAAGTAGTCCTCCGCAACGGTTGGGACTTCATGCGTCGCTTGCTCACCGGAGGCAAGGCGGATGAGCCCAAATTGCCGCCTCCTGCTGTCCTCCGAAACATTTTGGTAGATCTAGGCCCTGTCTACATCAAACTCGGCCAGTTACTCAGCACTCGCCCCGACCTGCTGCCCGCTGAGTATATTGAAGAACTCTCTACCCTCCAAGACGAAGTACCTCCAGTCGCTTGGCCTGCGATTGAAATGGTGATTCGGCAAGCCCTCCGTAGACCGTTGGATGAGGTATTTGCCACCATTGATGCAGTCCCCGTCGCCGCAGGTTCGATCGCCCAAACCCATCACGCGACGTTGGCAAATGGTCAGGAAGTAGCGCTTAAAGTCCAGCGTCCGGGCTTGGAAGCAGTGATTAAGCAAGATATTGCTTTGATTCGGGGAGTGGCAGATTTAGCCGCCCGCACCGAGTTAGGCAAAGACTACGACATCGTAGCGATCGCTGAGGAATTTACCAATGCGCTACAAGCAGAATTGGATTTTTGCCAAGAAGCCAGCTACACTGACCAACTGCGCCGCAATCTCTCTAGTAGTCGCTGGTTTGACCCCGCCCGTTTAGTCGTTCCAGAAATTAACTGGGATTTGACCAGCGAAAAGCTGCTCGTGATGCAGTGGCTGGATGGCGTGCCTTTGCTATCCGCTGAGATTCGCCCTAGTGCGGATACTATTATTCCCGAAGAAGAACGGCGGCAAATTACAGTTTTGTTGTTTCGTGTGTTCTTCCAACAGCTCTACATTGATGGCTTCTTCCACGCTGATCCCCATCCCGGAAACTTGTTCTACCTCAAGGATGGCCGAGTTGCAATTTTAGACTGCGGCATGATGGGACGCTTGGATCCGCGTACTCAGCAAATTTTGACCGAGATGATCTTGGCGATTTCGGATATGGATGCTCAGCGTTGTGTGCAACTGACCCTACAACTTGGAACTTCCAGCCAAAGCGTGGTGAACTTAGCCCGCTTAGAAACCGACTACGATCGCATGTTGCGGAAGTATGCCAATGTCAATCTCTCGGAACTCAACTTTAGTCAGGTGTTCTATGAGATTTTGCAAACGGCTCGAAACAACAAAATTCGTTTCCCTAGCAACCTAGGGTTATATGCCAAAGCACTGGCTAACTTGGAAGGTGTGGCTAGACAATTTGATCCAGAAATCAATTTGTTAGAGCAGATTAAACCCTTGATCACCGATCTCTTCCGGCGACAGTTAATTGGCGATCAACCGCTCCAAGCGTTACTCCGCACGGCTCTAGATATCAAAAGTCTTTCCCTACAATCGCCTCGCCAAATTGAACTGTTGCTCGATCGCGTCACCTCCGAGACCCTAAAGTGGAATCTCACCATCCGTGACCTCGATCCGCTCCGTCGCAGCATGGACGACTCCGCCAACCGTCTCTCTTTTAGTATCCTTGTGGGTTGCTTGACGATCGGCGCAGCGATCATCTCCTCCAATGCCCCCACAGGTAGGCTCTCTCAACTCAGCATTGGCTTATTCGTCGTTGCTAGTTTTCTAGGACTTTGGCTTGTCGTTAGTATTCTCAGGTCAGGCAGGTTGCGGTAGGCGATCGCGTTTAGCTGGGGCGATCGCAATTTTGCCAAACCTGAAGTGTGACCATTCAAAGCTAAAGGTTGTACATTGGCGGCTAAAGGGCGCAGGTTTATCGTTGAAGCTGAATCCTTTAGAGCTGAACAAAATAGCATCAAGGCTGAATCAAAATCATTGAGCTTTGAGTTGAAAAGATTCAGTCGTGAATTGATCAACAGTAACCGAGAATACTTTGAGCTTTGCGTGAAACCCAAAACATTAACCTGTAATTGTTGGTGAATCATCGCTGCAATGAAACCCTGACATTCTCTAAAAGCTTTGTCAGACTAGAAACACCATCCGGAGAGACAAGGCATGACGCGAGAGGAGTTGCTAGCGCTAATTGATCAAGCAGCCGAAGAAGGTTGGACAGAGCTTTCCCTCTCTAACAACCAGCTCACGCAGATTCCAGAAGCGATCGCCCAACTCACCAATCTGACTACGCTTGACCTCTCCAGCAACCAGCTCACGCAAGTTCCAGAAGCGATCGCCCAACTCACCAATCTGACTACGCTTCACCTCTCTAGCAACCAGCTCACGCAAGTTCCAGAAGCGATCGCCCAACTCACCAATCTGACTACGCTTCACCTCTCTAGCAACCAGCTCACGCAAGTTCCAGAAGCGATCGCCCAACTCACCAATCTCACTACGCTTGACCTCTCTAACAACCAGCTCACGCAAGTTCCAGAAGCGATCGCCCAACTCACCAATCTCACTACGCTTGACCTCTCTAACAACCAGCTCACGCAAGTTCCAGAAGCGATCGCCCAACTCACCAATCTGACTACGCTTGACCTCTCATACAACCAGCTCACACAAGTTCCAGAAGCGATCGCCCAACTCACCAATCTCACTACGCTTGACCTCTCATACAACCAGCTCACACAAGTTCCAGAAGCGATCGCACAACTGACAAGTCTGACTACGCTTTACCTCCGTAACAACCAGCTCACACAAGTTCCAGAAGCGATCGCACAACTGACAAGTCTGACTACGCTTTACCTCCGTAACAACCAGCTCACACAAGTTCCAGAAGCGATCGCACAACTGACAAGTCTGACTACGCTTACCCTCTCTAGCAACCAGCTCACACAAGTTCCAGAAGCGATCGCACAACTCACCAATCTCACTACGCTTGACCTCTCTAACAACCAGCTCACGCAAGTTCCAAAAGCGATCGCACAACTGACAAGTCTGACTACGCTTCACCTTTCTAGAAGCCAGCTCACACAAGTTCCAGCAGCGATCGCCCAACTCACCAATCTCACTACGCTTACCCTCTCTAGCAACCAGCTCACACAAGTTCCAGCAGCGATCGCCCAACTCACCAATCTCACTACGCTTGCCCTCTTTAACAACCAGCTCACACAAGTTCCAGAAGCGATCGCCCAACTCACTAATCTCACTACGCTTACCCTCTCTAGCAACCAGCTCACGCAAGTTCCAGAAGCGATCGCCCAACTCACTAATCTCACTAAGCTTGACCTTTCTGACAACCAGCTCACACAAGTTCCAGAAGCGATCACACAACTCACTAATCTCACTAAGCTTGACCTTTCTGGCAACCAGCTCACGCAAGTTCCAGAAGCGATCGCACAACTCACTAATCTCACTAAGCTTGACCTTTCTGGCAACCAGCTCACGCAAGTTCCAGAAGCGATCGCACAACTCACCAATCTCACTAAGCTTCACCTCTATAACAATCAAATTACTGAGATACCCAGTTGGCTCGAAGAACTACCCAATCTCAATAAATTAGATCTGCGTCAAAATCCGCTACCCATTTCCCCAGAAATTCTTGGCCCACCAGACCTTCATCAAGATCCTGGTTCTGTTGAGGCTATCTTCAATTACTGCCGTCAACTCCGTAGTGGCGAAGTCCGCCCGTTGAATGAAGCCAAACTACTCCTCATCGGTCAAGGTAGTGTCGGCAAAACCTCTCTGATCAACCGTCTCCTCTACAACCGATTTAATCGCCACGAATCTCAAACAGATGGCCTCAACATCGAAACCTGGAATATTCACGTCAACAGCAAAGATGTGCGGCTCAACGTCTGGGACTTTGGTGGACAAGAAATTTACCATGCCACTCACCAGTTCTTCCTAACCAAGCGATCTCTTTACCTCTTGGTGTGCAACTGCCGCACCAGTGAAGAGGAAAACCGCATTGAATACTGGCTCAAACTGATCGAAAGCTTTGGCGGTCAATCTCCCGTCATCATCGTGGGCAACAAAAAGGACGAGCAGCCTTTCGACATCAACCGCAAAGCTCTACGCGATAAATACCCCAACATCAAAGACATTATTGAAACATCTTGCGACACCAACGAGGGAATCAACGATCTCCGCAGCGCCATTACCCGTGAAGTGGGCCAACTCAACGATGTTTACAACCTCCTACCACTCTCCTGGTTTGAGGTGAAAGAACAGCTTGAGAGCATGGATGAAGACTTTATCAGCTATGGCAAATACGCTTGCATCTGTGCTGCCAAAACTGTCACCGAAGAAACGAACCAAGAACAACTAATTGACCTCCTGCACAACCTAGGACTGGTACTTAATTTCCGCGATCACCCGATTCTGCAATCCACCAACGTCCTCAACCCTGATTGGGTAACTGAGGGTATTTACGCCCTCCTCAGTGATGAAATCCTCAAAACTAAAACCAAAGGCATTCTTACCTACGCTGACCTCAGCCGCGTTCTTAACTCCCAACGCTACCCTACCAATCGTCATCACTACCTAATCGAGCTGATGAAAGAATTTCAGCTCTGTTTCCAAATCCATAACTGCGCTACAGATACCTTCCTCATCCCCGGACTCCTCTCGAAAGAGGAACCCAAAGATACTAACCTCGAAGGCGACACCCTAGAGTTTCAGTATCACTATCGCGTTCTACCCGAAAGCATCCTCTCCCGCTTCATTGTTCTTACCCACGACAAAATCTATAGCCACACTTACTGGCGCAGCGGAGTCATGCTTGCCTATACCGAAGGTAGCGAAACCTACAACATTGCCCGCATTAAAGCTGACCTAGAAGATAAGAAAATCTTCATCTCTATCAGCGGTCGTGAAACAACTCGGCGATCGTTCCTGGTGATGATCCGCGATGTATTCAACCGAATTCACGGCACCTTCGCCAACCCTGAAGCAACTGAGTGGGTGCCTGTTCCTGACTATCCCAACCATCCACCCCTTAACTACCAGGAACTCTTGGGACTCGAAAAGATGGGAATTCGAGATCATCCAATCGGCAGGCTAGGTATCATTGTGAATCTGCGCCAACTTCTAGAGGGTTACGAACCGATCGAACTGCGGCAAAAACACGAAATTGATGAGAAAGGAAGCATGGGTGAGAAAGCATACAAGAATATATTTATTATCAACAACAACAAAGCAGAGGCAAGAGCAATGTCAGAAGGTTCTCAGTATACAAACAATAACCAAGGCGCAAACATCGGAAACTTCGTCAATGAAGCTAAAGATAGCGCTCAAGTGACAGCATCCAACTTTAGCCAAACCAGCGGTGCCAACACTGCTGAACTCTTACAACTCATCACCAACATGCGCCAAATCGCCGCGCAATTCCCTCAGGAAATCCAGGATGATGCCTTGGTTGACATTGATGATGTAGAAGTGGAAATCAAGAAACCTGAAAATCAGCGCAATTTAACCCGATTGAGAAAGCGCTTGTTTGCTTTAGCAGCCATCGGTGCAATGATTGCTACACAGATTGCAAGCGGCACCGATTTTGCCAATAACGCCATAGATTTAGGCAGCAAACTAGGCATTGAACTTCAGCTTCCTCCTGCGTCTAAGCCATAACTCCGTAGACTTGCTAAACATTCTTTTACTAGAAGTTGAACGTTGAATCTCAATGGTTGCCACTGTTACCCTACAAATTCCAGACCTAATCTATCAGCGGTTGGTCAATACTGCTAACGCAACTGGGCGATCGCTCGAAGAAGTGATGCTGCATGCCCTCAAAGTTGGCAGTCCGCCAGACTGGGATAATGTACCAGATGAATTCAAGACGGACTTAGCAGCACTCGATCGCCTTGAAGACGAGGCTTTGTGGAAAATTGCCTCAGCTCGAAAAACTGCTGAAGAGATGGCACGATACGACGAGTTACTCGATCGCAACCAGAACCGAACCTTATCTCAAGCAGAACAACTGGAGTTGATAGAACTGCGATCGCAGTCTGACCGCTTCATGCTTCGCAAGGCACAAGCTGCTGCCTTCCTCCACTGGCGAGGCCACCACGTACCCAACTCCTGATTGCTTGTGTCCGCTTACATTTCTGACAGCTTAAAAGCTCGATCGCTCCATCATTAGGATCGGTATTTGAGCGATCGCAATTGTATAGTTGAAAAGGACTCTTTTTAGGCGCAGCGAACAAAGAACGGCTGTTTAACTGAAATCATGGCAAAGCTGCCCCACATTCAACTTCCAACAGCTCTCAAAGAGCGGCTCCTGCAAGGGCATCCTTGGGTCTACCGTAACCATGTCCCATCTAACCTGCATTTCCCATCCGGAACCTGGGTGCGAGCCCGCTGTGGCAATTGGACAGGATATGGTCTTTGGGATACCAATGGCCCGATCGCGATCCGGATTTTTTCGGAGGAGCAAGTTCCGGATGCTCGGTGGCTGCGGGAACAGGTACAGGCCGCTTGGGACTTGCGCTCTCCACTCAGAGAAAAAGGTTGTACTGCGTATCGGTGGTTGTTTGGCGAAGGAGATGGCCTGCCAGGGATAACGGTCGATCTCTATAACGACTTTGCCGTGGTGCAAACCTACATGGAAGGAGCCGCTGTGCTCCTCGATTGGCTAGTGGATGCCCTCAGAGCCGCCAAACCCCTACAGGGCATCTTCCTACGCACTCAGCATAGAGCCTCGGATGAACCAGCTGAGGGCAAATGTGATAGCAAGATCGAACGCTTGTGGGGTCAGCCTGCACCGGATGACTTGGTAGTGAAAGAGCACGGACTGGCGTTTCAGGTAAATTTGTATTCTGGGCAAAAAACAGGGCTATTTCTAGACCATCGCGAAAACCGCCGCTTTGTCCAAGACCTAAGCCAAGGGCGTGATGTCCTCAACTGTTTTGCTTATACAGGAGCCTTCTCGCTATATGCGTTGCGGGGTCAGGCACGGCATGTCACCAGCGTCGATATTGGCAAGGGGCTGGCAGAAGCAGCAAACACCAATATCGCTCTCAATGGTCTGGAACCTGAGCGACATACCTTTGTGACCCAAGACTGTTTCAATCTGCTCAATAGCTATGTGGAGCAAAAGCGCTTTTTTGATCTAGTAATTCTTGACCCACCAAGTTTTGCCAAGAGCAAGCAAAATCGTCATGCTGCACAACGAGCTTATGTCAAACTGAATGCACTAGCTCTGCGTTGTGTCGCTCCTGGTGGATTACTGGTAAGCGGCAGTTGTACGAGTCAGGTCAGCCCCGAAGCCTTTAAGGAAGCGATCGCGGCAGCAGGGGCTTCGGCAGGACGACGAGTGCAAATCATCCATGAAGCAGGTCAACCCCTCGATCATCCTGTCCCCGCTCACTTTCCAGAAGGACGCTATCTCAAGTTTGTAGTCGGGCGAGTCAGGTGAGGTTGGCCTATTGACTTTTGGGAGCCGTCTTTAAAGCTTGATAGAGCGAGATCGCGGCCAGACCTTCGATCGCGGCTAGGACAAAGGTTCGAGGTTGGCGACAAATCAGGGTGCAGGCGAGCTCCAATAGGAAGCTGCCCAAAATAATCACCAGGGCCGCAGTCAAAACCATTTTGCTGTAGCGCTTGGTTAGAAACCAAAGTCCTAGCAAAATGAGGCCAGTCGCGATCGCACCTGTAAAGCTCTGTTGCCACTCCACCAACTCTTGGAATTTCCAGGGTAAAGGGAACGTGAGGGCTTTGGTAGGTGCCAGTATCCCCTGAACAAACTTCATTAAGGCAATAAAGAGAACCCAACCGCTAGCATCCTCTTGACGTTGTTCGGGGTTGACTATGACCCCCGGTAAAGCTTGCCCGTTTAAGGTGATGTGCAAGTAGGGCTGAAACACCATACCCAAAATTTTGAAGCTGGCAACCTGCTGAATCTCTAACTGGGAGCCGTCATTAAGGAGAAACGTATGCAGCTCAGTAAGTTGGCTTTTAGGGATTTTGCTAATGACCTCGCCATCGAGCCGAATCACAATTTTGGGGCTGAAGAATCCCCAAGAAATGTCGAGGCGTAACGGTCCTCCCTCTTCTAGCGCATACAATTCTCGCTGATCGAACATACGGTATAACTAAACACTATCTCTATCTAGTCATCCAACTTCAACAAAGGGAAGGTTTTTCTCGGAAAAATCTTTTAAGTTCACAATATAGGGCGATCGCCTTCAGGCTACTGTAGAAGATAAAACTATGGAAATCCTCACGAAGAGATTTCTGCTGCGAGACTTTACTCAGGAAGACGAGCCTCCGTTCTTGGCTTATCATGCCGATCCACGATATGCCGAATTCTGTGCGCCCGAAGAAGTCACACCCAACCAGACTCAGGAACTGCTCCGTCTGTTCAGCCAATGGGCAACCGAATCTCCCCGCCGCAACTATCAGCTTGCTATCCTCGATCGCCGCAAATCACTAGAGCTCATTGGTTGCGGTGGCTTACGCAGCGAAGGTTATAACGCCAATCAAGCAGAACTAGGCATTGAGTTGGCTCCTCAGTTTTGGGGGCGTTACGCTTATGCCATTGAGATTGGCCAAGCTTTGATTGAGTTTGGATTTGGAGAGCTGAGATTAAAAGAGATTTTAGGTGTTTCTGTTAGTGCAAATCTGCGGGTCGCTCGTTTGGCCAAGCGCTATGGGTTTATTGAAGTGGGCCAACGTCCCAGCCCCGATTGGATGACAGCCCAGGGTTGGCAACAAGTTGAATGGCGGTTGACACAAGAAGCCTGGGAGTATGGATCAGCCTCACATCGGCACTTTGCACTGTAGAATCGGCTATCGGGCAGATTTCAACTGGCTTGAGTCGGTTTAGCCTTTGAGTCGTGGTTGGCACCGCTAGCAGAGCAATTCAAGGAAAGCAAGCAGATGGATCGATTGAACTTCAAAGTGTTGCAGCAATTTTGGGCGATCGCCAAATCTTACTGGTTCGGAGATGAGAAATGGCAAGCCAGAGGCTTATTGCTGGGAGTGGTGCTATTTTTGCTGGCCTACACAGGGCTGAGCGTGGTGCTCAACAACAAGCGAGGAGTGTTAATCTCAGCACTTTCGGCTCAAGATGAACCCCGATTCTGGCAAACCGTCACTATCTTTATTGCCGTTCTCGTCATCTACGCTCCCCTACTCGCAGGTTATCGGTATTTGCGCGATCGCCTGAGTTTGCAATGGCGGCGTTGGCTGACCAATCGCTTTTTAGAGAACTACTTTAGCGATCGCGCCTACTATCACCTCAACACCTCCAACACAGACATCGACAACCCGGATCAACGGATTGCGGAAGATGTCAGAAGTTTCACCCAAGAATCTCTGACCTTCTTGTTAGTGCTAGTGGAGTCTGTGCTCTCAGTGATTGCATTTAGTGGCGTCCTTTGGGGAATTTCTCGCCCTCTAGTACTTTTCCTGGTGCTTTACGCTTTGGTCGGTACCGTAGTGACCACCCTTGTATTTGGCAAACCACTGGTACGGCTCAACTTTGAACAACTCAAAAAAGAAGCCGACTTTCGCTTTAGTTTGGTGCGAATTCGGGAAAATGCCGAAGCGATCGCCTTCTATCGAGGAGAGGAGCAGGAGTCGCAACAGATCCAACACCGCTTTCTGGAAGTGTTCGACAATGTGAAGCGGCTGCTAATTTGGGAATTAAATTTGAATGTATTGACGAACGCCTATGAATTCATCCCTTTCGTGCTGCCAGCTCTGGTTGTAGCGCCAGCGATCTTTGCGGGAGAGATGGAGGTAGGTAAAGTCAGTGAAGCGCAAGGAGCCTTTGTCCGGGTCTTCTTCTCGCTGAATGTGGTAGTGGCTCGTTTCCAAGCGCTAACTACTTTTGGCGCGGGCATTAATCGTTTGTATACCTTTGCTGAGTTTCTAGAACAGACAGAAACCAGCCAAACTGCTGATACTGCTGCTCTTAGCTCATCTCCCCAGACAACCATTCAGACCATCGCCGCTGATCGCCTTGCGGTAGAACATCTCACCTTAGAAACCCCTAACCATCAACGAATCTTGATCGAAGATCTCTCGGTAGACTTATCGACCGGGCAAGGACTCTTGGTGATGGGGCCGAGTGGTTGCGGCAAGAGTTCGCTGCTACGCGCGATCGCAGGATTATGGAACGCGGGTCGTGGCAGCATTTTGCGTCCAGAAGCAGGCGAAATTCTGTTTCTGCCCCAACGCCCCTATATGGTGATGGGAACGCTGCGGGACCAACTGCTTTACCCCAATACTCATATTGAAGTTGATGACCAATCCTTAAAACACGTACTGCAACAGGTCAACTTAGCGGATTTAGATGAACGCTTTGGGGGTTTTGAGGCCCAGCGCGATTGGGCAGAGGTTCTATCTCTAGGAGAACAACAGCGTCTCACCTTTGCTCGCCTACTCG
Organism: Trichocoleus desertorum ATA4-8-CV12; assembly: GCA_019358975.1. Classification (NCBI taxonomy): domain Bacteria; kingdom Bacillati; phylum Cyanobacteriota; class Cyanophyceae; order Leptolyngbyales; family Trichocoleusaceae; genus Trichocoleus; species Trichocoleus desertorum. The sequence goes on along the minus strand of JAHHIL010000004.1, from coordinate 170,749 downwards.
TAAATCAACCCAAATACGCCATTTTAGATGAAGCCACCAGCGCCTTGGATCTTGACAATGAGGAACGCCTCTACCAAGCGCTTCAAGCAATGGGTACAACTTTTTTGAGCGTAGGACATCGCCCCAATTTAGCGAATCATCATCAGCAAGTATTGCAACTCTCCCAAGACAAAACCTGGCAGATACGGCAACCGTTGGTTTTCCGTCAAGAACAACTGGAGTTGATCGAGCTGCCGTAAGCCAAGGTACATAAGCCAAGATAGAATGAGCGCTTTAGGGAAGTAAGTATGTCGTGGATTGAATTGAGCCTTGATACCACACCAGAGGCAGTGGATTGGGTTCAGACACTGCTGGCAGGTACAGACTATCAAGGGGATGTCCAAGTCACGGCTTATAGCCAGTTAGAGTCTCGCTGCCCCCAAGAGCCAGAAACTCTAGTCCCTGAGTGGGCATTCACGATCTGTTTATATCTCCCCTACGATATCCGGGTGAGAACTCGGATCGCCGAAATTGAGTCTGTGCTCTCGCCTCTCCATCGCACTGGGCTGACCACGGAGTTACAGACTGCGATCGTGGAGGAGAAACCTGTCCTCTCAGAGGCGCTGAGTTCCCTGGTTCACCGCATCGGCGATCGCTTTGTTGTGCTGCCAGGAGATATCCCTTACCAACCTGAAACAGCAGATGAAATCACTTTAAGGATAAAGACAAGCCTTGCGTTTGGCAGTGGTCTCCATCCAGCCACCAGGCTCAGTCTCCGATTGCTAGAGCGGCATGTTGTCCCTGAAATGCAGGCTCTCGATTTAGGCTCAGGCTCAGGAATTTTGAGTGTGGCGATCGCGAAGCTAGGCGGACATGTCTTGGCCTTAGATAACGATCGGGTGGCTGTAGAGTCTACTCAGGATGCAGTTGAGCGCAATGGGGTGCAGCAGCGAGTCAGAGTGATGGAAGGCAGCTTAGGGGGTGGCAGCGCGCTAGGGCATTGGATGGGCGGAGACATTAGCGACCATATCCCCACGGTGCAGGGGGCAGCAGAATTCGACCTGATTATGGCAAATATCTTGGCGCGGGTGCATGTCGTTTTAGCAGAGGACTACCGACAAGCGCTACGACAGACTCATGCCCCAGGAGGACGGCTAATTACGGCTGGTTTTACCACAGATCATGAAGCAGAAGTAACAGCAGCCCTTACAGCAGTAGGTTTTACCGTCATTGACTCAGAACGCTTTGACGAGTGGGTGGCCTTGGCTTATCAGCTTTAGCCAAGCGCGATCGCTTCTCCTTTCTCCTTGAGTCGCTCACTAAACCTCCTGCACGACTAATAAAAGCCCCCTCCCGTCCCCCAACTCATAGCCCTAACGGGCATTCCAGAAAGGGAGAAGCTCCATTAAAGTTCCCCCCAGAATTGGGGGGTTAGGGGGGCAAAATTCGATTCATGCAGGAAGTCTACTGTAAGCAATAATAAGTTTGAAAAGATGAGGGAATTGAAGATGGAGCACGATTTTAAGCAACTGGCAGCACTCTATAAAAACGCGCTCCTCAACAATGTCATTCCTTTCTGGGAACAGCACTCGATCGACTGGCAGCAAGGGGGCTACTTTACCTGCCTCGATCGTGAAGGTCAAGTGTATGACACCGATAAGTTTATCTGGCTGCAAAATCGCCAAGTCTGGGTTTTCTCGATGTTGTATAACCAATTGGAACAGCGCTCTGATTGGCTCAAGATTGCAGCACATGGAGCGAATTTCCTGGCTCAGCACGGTCGAGATGCCGAGGGAAATTGGTACTTCGCGATCGATCGCCTCGGCAATCCTTTGGTGCAACCTTACAACATCTTTTCTGACTGCTTTGCCGCAATGGCCTTTAGCAAATATGCGTTAGCTTCTGGCGCAGAGAGCGCTAAGGAGATCGCGTTACAGGCTTACAACAACGTATTGCGCCGCAAGGAGAACCCCAAGGGCAAATATAACAAAACCTATCCCGGTACTCGTCCACTGAAATCATTAGCGGTGCCTATGATCTTAGCTAATCTCTCTTTAGAGATGGAATGGCTGTTGCCTCAGGAGAAATTGGATCAAGTCTTAAAGGCCACAGTACAGGAAGTGATGACCGATTTCTTGGATCGCGATCGCGGGTTGATGTACGAAAACGTCGCGCCAGATGGCTCCCCTGTGGATTCTTTTGAGGGACGGCTGATCAATCCGGGGCATGGCATTGAGGCCATGTGGTTCATCATGGATATTAGCGATCGCCGCCAGGATACCGCCACGATTCACCAAGCCGTGGATGTAGTGCTCAATATCCTCGACTTTGCGTGGGATACAGAGCATGGCGGCTTGTACTACTTCATGGACGCAGAGGGGCACCCTCCCCAACAGCTAGAGTGGGATCAAAAACTATGGTGGGTGCATCTAGAATCATTGGTGGCCTTAGCAATGGGCTATCGCTTAACAGGACGCGACGAGTGCTGGCAATGGTACCAAAAGTTGCATGATTACACTTGGTCCCATTTTGCCGATCCAGACTACGGCGAGTGGTTCGGCTATCTTAACCGTCGCGGAGAAGTGTTGTTGAATCTTAAAGGCGGCAAATGGAAAGGCTGCTTCCACGTCCCACGGGCGCTATACCTGTGTCATCGGGAGTTCGAGCAGCTAAGCGCCAACTCCATTTAACCTTAACTTGACAGGCTGATCGGATAGTATCAGCATACAAAGGGCACTTATCATCCTTTTGGCATCACTCCGGGCCGCAGAACCTGTGCTGTATCTTTAGTTGGCAGAGATTATGATTCAAATTACATCCTTTCCAAGCCAGGTTAGAAATGAAGAGTTCTTAGTCATCAGTGGTACTGCTGTGGGCTACGAAGGCAGACCCCTAACCGTGATCTTTGACGATCGCTTTGAGAATGGAGCGGGTGCCGTGGCAGCAAACGGTACCTGGAGCCTGCGTTTTCGCTTTACCCAACTCGGAACTCGTCGTCTGGTATTTGCGATTAAGGATGCACAGGGAAATACGATCCGGAGCCAACCGATCGCGATTAATGTGATTGATGCTCCTCCTAAAACTATTCAGATCACATCGGCTCCCCAAGAGGTAGTAGCGAGAGAGCTATTTGCGCTGAGTGGGACGGCACTGGGATCTGAGGGGAAGTCCGTCGTCTTAACGATTGACAATCAATTCAAAATTAACGGTGGCATTGTCGCGACGGATGGCTCGTGGCGAACGCAGTTTCAGTTTCTACAGCCTGGTACACGCCGGATGACGGCTTCTACAGACGATGCCACGGGTAATCCTATCCTCAGCGAAACTGTGACGATCGCTGTTGCTTCTGCGGCACTACGTTTGAGCATCACTCCACCTAGTTCATCGCTTCAAGTGGGAGAAGGATTTGTGCTCCAAGGGGAGGCAAAAGGGTTCGAGAATGGTCAACAGCTAGTGATTCGAGTAGACAAACAATATGTGATTTCGCGCCCGATTGTTCAAGATCAACGCTGGCAAGCAACGCTTTTCTTCAATCAAGGAGGCAAGCGTCTAGTTGAGTTAATTGCGTCTGACCAAGAAAAGGTAGAAATTGAACTCACAGTAGATAACCCACAGCCCACGTTACAAATCTTTCCTTACACGCTTTGGACTTCAACCCCAACGCCTGATATCATTCCGGATTTGATCAATCCGCAGCGGATCACACTGCATCATACGGTCATCGCTGCTTTACCTGCGAATGCAACTCAGGCTCAGGAAATTCAACGAATGCGCTTTATCTTGGATATCCATCTCAAAAGTAGCGGCTATTCTGATATTGGCTATCACTATATCGTGATGCCGAGTGGTAGGGTCTATGAGGGCCGATCGAGTCTAAAGAAAGGGGCGCATGATGTGATTAATGATGGATTTGGAGTGGCGGTTGATGGCGACTTCCAAAACCTGAGACGCGTTACCCCACAGCAGTTTGATTCGGTTGTTGCTATCTGTACCATTCTCTGCAAACGTATGCGGATTATTGACCCCACTACACCAGTCGGTACTTTGGTAGAAGGGATGGTGGTTCGACAACTCCCTCGAATTATTGGACATCGCGATCGCGTGGCTACAGGGTGTCCCGGTACTCTCTACCAGCGCATGAATGAAATCCGTCAGGCTGTCAGAACACGACTCTGATCGAATTGCTTAGAGTAGAAGAGCGATCGCTAGTTTCTGAGAGAGTTTCATCGTTTTCCTAGCTGCAACCAAGCAAAAATCTGTGAAGCATTTAATGCTAAATCGATCCCTGCTAATACACGCAGCGATTGATCTCCTCGACTAACTTTGGGTTCTTGCTGAGGGGCAAAGATTAAAACGGAATAATCATCTGGGTCAATCAACCAACCTAACTGACAACCGTTTTGAAGACAGTGTAAAAGATTGTCAATCACGCGATTGGCTTTTTGGTCAGGTGACAGAATCTCGATAGACCAATCAGGTGCTGTCAAAAAGTCGTCCTCTGGTTCTCCAGTTTCTTTGAGTGGAATCCGATTCCAAGCAACCACTGCAATATCCGGTACGATAGAGCGACCGCCAAATGTGCATCGCAGCTCTGGCAGGGCTGTATAAGTATCACTATGGTTGTCGATCGCAGCAATGAGGCGTTTTTGCAGGATGGAGTGTCGAGTTTTGGGCATGGGTTTCTGAATTGCCCGTCCCCCTACATACTCCCAAGCGGGAGATTCCTCAAGATTTGGTAACTTGAGAAATTCTTCGAGGGTGAGGGTTTGAGGCAGGGCAGGAGTCATCTGCGATCGCAACTAACGAAAAATTGCCAGAAGGAACTATGGATAAGTCCTATGATAGCGGCATGTTCACTAGTTTTGTAGAAGATGCGATCGCAATAGATTTTTACCAAAAGAGGCGCTCGAAGAATAAAAGAGGGGAGCTAAATTTGAGGGTGGCAACCAGTAGGGAATACCTAGAATAACAGCCATCAATATTTCATACATCTTGGGCTTGATTAGGATTTTCATAAAGAGGTGTACTCTTTAATAACTTGCCAAGTATAACCAGACTAAAAGTTAAGCCAATGACTCGAAAAGCTAATGGGATAATATGTAGTTACACTCTCGAAAATTTGGAGTAATACAAGTGCCTTCCTACCAAGACTTTTCTCTAATTCATACCAAGGTCAAAAAGTATGCTGCTGATTTTGGCTTTCAAGAAAGCTCAAATGGTTTTTATCATCTCGTTTTTGATTTAATCTTAGGATTGCAAGATGACGAAGTAGAAGACTCAATCACTGACAGTAATTATCTGAAAAAATCTGGTAAAAATAGTGGCCATGATCGAGAGATTGATGCTGTTTACATAGAAGAACTAGAGAATGACGAAAATCCCAGAGTGCATCTATTCAATTGCAAATATACGGACAACGACAAAAAGATAGCAAGCACTCACTATCCATCAGGTGAGATTGATAAAATACTCAGCTTTTTAGAAGATTTAATGAACAAGGGCGAGGCGTTTAATACAACTGTCAACCCTATCCTATATTCAAAAGTCGAGGAGATATGGAACCTTTTCGGTTCATATCCAAGCTTTGTTATACACCTCTGTGCTAACTTTGGTAATGGTCTTCCAGAAAATGAGAGAAAGAGATTCGAGAGAGGAATTAGTAAATACTCCAATGTTGAAATTGAATGCCATCTAATAGATGATTTAGTTAAGCTAATTACGAAAGGTAAGAAAAGAAGAGTAAATGTAAAGCTAAAGGCTGTTGATGATAACTTCTTTGGAAAGACCGATGGAGATTTGAGTGCTTTGATTGCCAACGTTGAAGCTAGAGAGCTGATCCGAATTGTTTTAGATGATGAAAGTATTAGAAATAAGGTTGATCTAGATGAAGAAGGATATGAGGATTTGAAGAAATACTCAATTCTTGAGGATATTTTTGAGGATAATGTAAGGATTTATCAGAAAAAATCTCAGATTAATAAAAGCATAAAGAAAACAGCTTTGTCAGACGAGAACTATAGATTTTTCTATTTTAGCAATAGGATTACTATTACTTGCGATAAGGTCAAATATCAAAATAGACGAGCTACTACTATAGAGATTGAAAATATTCAAATAGTAAATGGAAGCCAAACAATCCATGCATTGTACGAGGCTTTTTTGGAAGATTCAAGCAAGTTAACAAACATCCAGCTTCTGTGTCGTATATATGAAACCAAGGAGCCTTCCTTGAGTAGTAGTATAGCTGAATACACTAACAGCCAAAATCCTGTCAAAAACCGAGATGTTCGCTCTATAGATTTTGTTCAACAGAAAATAGAACAAGAATTTTTAGCTATGGACTATTACTATGAACGCAAACATAACCAACACTTTGGCAAGCCTAAGCATAAGAGAATAGATGCTGAAAAAGCAGGTCAATTCTTAATGGCTTTCTACAACAAAATGCCTTTAGAAGCGAAGGATAGGAAAAAATTTATCTTTACTGAGAAATACTATGAGGAAATATTCAATGACGATATAAACGCAGATAAAATATTGCTACCCTACAAACTATGTGAAAAAATTGAGCTAGAGAAAAAAGTTGTAAGACGTAACCTATCATTTCAGCCAGAAAAATCCTTTGTTTTACATAGCTCATATTATATTTTGTACATTTTACATGAACTTTCCCGTCAGCGCTCTATCGAATTTCGTTTTGAAAACCTTCAGAAAATTCAAGGGTTTTATGATGAAGCTTTAGAAATTTTAAGAAAGGCAATGAATTTGGAGAGGTCTTTCAGTAGGCAGAATAACTTTTCGGAGGTTGCTTTTCTTAAAACTCGTAATGCAAAAACTCGAATTGATGAAATCCTTGTTCAAACTACGTAACATGAGCACTAATTGTATTAAGTTATGCCTGTCTCCTGGTTAGCGTGACAGAATTATTCATAGGTAAAGCTCTCTTGCAGTAATGAATCTTTGTGTGCTGTATGCTTTTATTTCTTGTAAGCACAAGTGGGTGCACTTATTTAAAGCGATCGCAACCATAGCTCAAATTTTGGCTATTACCCAAACCTTTATTCTGAAACTGTTCTGACCTGGCTGATTTGAGTCGGTATATTACGGGGAAGCAACGATAGCTGGCTCTGACTTATGGATTAGGAACCAGCAACGCTTTACACTGTGTCATGGTGAGTAGTGAGCGGAGTTTCCCATGTTAACCAGGGCAGATATGACCAGCGATTGCCCTGGTAGCGCAGTTAGCTCACAATAATCAGAGCCCTTTAAAGTAGAAGTAAAATGAGTTAGAACATTCTTACCTTCTTGAACACTTGAACAATGGATGCACCAATGGCAGAGCGTCAGAAACTCATTCAAGCAGTTAGTACGCTTCCGGATGAAGTATTGGTTGAACTTGCCAGCTTCGTTGACTATCTCCGTTACAAATCAGCTCAATCTCAAGAAAGAAAGCAAGGCTCATCCTTCTTGCTCTCGATCGCAGGACTAGGAGATTCTGGCGAACAGGATCTTTCAGAGCGGGATGAAGAAGTTTTGCATCAAGAGATTGATCCGATTCAAGGCTGGAGTTTGAAGCCGAATAATTCTCCATGACCGCCATACTCGATACCAGCTTCCTTTTTGCGCTTACAGATCAAAGCGATCGCAATCACCATCGAGTTTTAACTGTTGCTCAAACTCTTAATGAACCACTAATTTTGCCTACCGTGGTTCTCCCGGAAGTTTGTTACTTGGTGGCATCTAGGCTAGGGCATAAGGCAATGCGCGTTTTTCTATCCAAGCTTTTAGCCAGTGACGTTCAAATTGAATCCTCTTTACTGGAGGACTTAGTCCGAGCGAATGAAGTGTTAGAGCAGTACGCTGATAGTCACCTTGACTTTACAGATGCAGCCATTGTTGCACTGGCTGAGAGGGGGAATATTACTCGTGTACTAACTCTTGACCAACGCGACTTCACAATGGTTCGTCCAAGACACTGCAATTATTTTGAGTTATTACCCTAACTTGTCTGACCTGGTTAACTTGGGTCGGTATATTACAGGATAACCGCTATAGCGACCCAAGTTTGTGGATTAGGGAGTAGCAACGCCGTACACTGTGTCATGGCGAGTAGTGAGCAGAGTTTCCTATGTCAACCAGGGCAGATATGACCAGCGATCGCACCCCCAGAAACACCTTAGATCCCCATGTGGCGATCGCCGACCAATTTGCCCACCAAGGCAAAATTACCAGCGTCCAAGCTTTTGGTAACGGCAATATTAATGACACCTTTCTCGTCGCCTTGGATGATCTTGACCAAACCCGCTTCGTCCTACAACGCATCAACACTCAAGTTTTTCGTCGTCCAGACTTGGTGATGCAAAACATGCGCATCCTCACCGAGCATGTGTGCGATCGCCTACAACGTACCCCGCTCAACCGTCGCTGGGAAATTCCGCGTGTCCTCCTCACCCAAGACGCACAAGATCATTGGATTGATGAGTACGGCTCTTTCTGGCGTGCGATTAGCTTCATTGAAGGCTCTACCTCTTTCGACACGATGCAAGACGTAAACCAGGCTCAAGAGGTGGGTTACGCCTTGGGCATGTTTCACAGCTTGATTAGTGATCTCCCTCCCGCTCAGCTAGCCGATACCTTAGAAGGTTTCCACATCACTCCTAGTTACTGGCAGCACTACGAGCAAGCGCTGGCTCAAACCAACGTTAGCTCTACAGCCGAAGTCTCTTACTGCTTAAAATTTGTTCGCGATCGCCAAGCTTTAACGCATGTCCTGGAAGATGCCAAAGCCCAGGGTAAGCTGCCACTCCGCCTCATGCACGGAGATCCCAAAATTAATAATGTGATGTTTGATATCACGACCGGAAAAGCAGTCAGCATCGTTGATCTCGATACCGTTAAGCCTGGTTTGGTCCATTACGACATTGGAGATTGCCTGCGATCGGGTTGCAATCCAGCAGGAGAAGAAACTCAACAATGGGAAACAGTGCAGTTTGACATGGATCTGTGCCAAGGCATCCTTAAAGGATATCTAGCGATCGCCCAAGACTTCCTGACTGAATCAGACTATGACTACCTGTACGACTCCATCCGTCTGCTCGCTTTTGAGTTAGGGCTGCGGTTCTTGAGCGATCACCTGGCAGGGAATGTTTATTTCAAGGTCAAACACCCAGAACATAACCTAGCTAGAGCTTTGGTGCAGTTCAAGCTAACTGAAAGTATCGAATCTCAAGCCACCACTCTCCAAAATCTGATCTCCGATTTGCGATGAAGAGCCAAGCTTTCTCTCTGCAACCCTTTCCTGATCCCAATTCACCTCCAAATCTCCAGATTACAGGTACCCTTACTCGTCAAGCACAGACACTCCATATCCGTTATGCACTCTCTGGCGATCTGTCTAAAATTGCGATCGCCGCTCCAACAGACATCCCAACTCGGCAACATGAGCTGTGGCAGGAGACTTGTTTTGAGTTCTTTCTGGGACAAAAGGGCAGCGATCGCTACTGGGAATTCAATCTCTCCCCATCTGGTGACTGGAACGTCTATCGCTTCGATGGCTATCGTCAAAAAATGCAAGAGGAAACAGCTTTTACAGTGCTGCCCTTTGCAGTAGAAACTCAACCGGAAGCCCCCACGCTTTCTCTTGAGCTAAATTTGGCGGCGATCGTACCCGACGAGCAACCTTTAGAAGTAGCGATTACCGCAGTGGTTAAAACCAACGAGAGTGAGGTCACTTACTGGGCTTTGGCTCACACGGGCTCAGAAGCTGACTTCCACCGCCGGGATAGCTTCGTGCTACAAATTTGATTTTTCTACCCAGTTCGGCTTAAAGACCCGCTGGAACGGTTTGCCCCAGCACTTAATAGATCCACACAAACCTTTATATTCAGCAACGAGCTAAACACTAAGCTTTTCGATAATTTATTTTTGTCTACAAACCGCATGAGAACTTAATTCCAGCGATCGCGATCGGTCAATTTTGTGTCGAGCAGTCCCCTTAGCACCCAATCGAGAAATAAGCATCGCGGGTTCACTGGTATGAGATCCTAGAAAAGGTCAACAATGGTCAACCGAAGTCTGAACAGCATGGAACGAGATCAAAAACCAACAGTTGTGGTCACGGGTGCCTCCTCCGGGGTTGGTTTGTACGCCGCAAAAGCGCTGGCCAAAAAAGGATGGCATGTGGTGATGGCCTGCCGGGATTTGACCAAGGCAGAAAATGCTGCCCAAACGGTGGAAATTCCGCAAGACAGCTACACCCTCTTGCCGATCGATCTAAGCTCTCTAGAGAGTGTGCGGCAGTTTGTTGATAAATTCAGAGCCACTGGCAGATCTTTAGATGCGCTAGTGTGTAACGCCGCAGTTTATCTGCCTTTATTAAAAGAACCCTTACGCAGCGCCGAAGGCTATGAACTGAGCGTCGCGACCAATCACCTGGGTCATTTCCTTTTGTGCAATCTCATGTTGGAAGATTTGAAGCAATCTTCTTACCCCGATCGCCGATTGGTGATTTTGGGCACTGTGACTGCCAATCCCAAAGAGTTAGGCGGCAAAATCCCCATCCCCGCTCCTCCAGATTTAGGAGATCTCCAAGGCTTTGAAGCAGGCTTTAAAACGCCCATCACCATGATTAATGGCAAAAAGTTTAAGTCTGGCAAAGCTTACAAAGACAGCAAACTTTGTAATGTTTTGACCATGCGGGAGCTGCATCGCCGCTATCACGAGTCAACGGGGATCACGTTCAACTCTCTCTATCCGGGATGCGTGGCGGATACGCCTTTATTCCGCAACCACTACCCGCTATTCCAAAAAATCTTCCCGCTGTTCCAGAAAAACATTACTGGAGGATACGTCTCTCAGGAATTGGCAGGTGAACGGGTAGCTTCGATCGTCGCTGATCCAGAGTACAAGGAATCGGGGATGTATTGGAGCTGGGGCAATCGTCAGAAGCCAGGTCGCCAATCTTTTGTGCAAGAGGTTTCCGACGAAGCCAGCGACGACCAGAAAGCCCAAAAGCTATGGGATCTAAGCGCTAAGCTGGTAGCACTGGCATAACCAAACAACGTGCGGCATTGGCTATCTACACATAAAACAGTAGGGGTCCCTGTGACGGGTGCCCCTACAACCAAAAATTATTCCTAAGTCTTTAGGCAGGCCTAGGCAGGAACGACCTGAACAATCAGTGACCGTTTATCAAGCGACTGTACTTTACCAACTTGACTGAGGTCTGCTGCAATCCGATCTAGTAAGTCCCCAGCGCGATCGCGAAATTGATTTTCTCGACCCCGCAGACGAATCATGAACTTAACTGAGTCGCCTTTACCCAACCACTCAATAGCATTATCAATCCGTAGCTTGTAATCAGACACGCCCACATTCGGACGAAGCCTGACTTCTTTGACGGTTGGTCGAGAACCTTGGCTCTGCCGCTTCTTCTGTTGATATTGCAGCTTGCCGTAATTTAAAATCTTAGCGACTGGAGCGTCCTTACCCTGCGAGACCACTACTAGGTCAAGCTCTAAACTCTCAGCCAGCCTTAGGGCTTCATTGGTATCGATCAAGCCACGATTGTTATTTTCATGGTCAATTAGGAAGACCTGAGGGGACGTGATTTGACGGTTAATTAGCTGTTTCTGGGCTACGATAATAAGCTCCTTTAAACTTTAAAGTAGGTCAATACTTGTTTAAGTTAAACAAGTATCTTCAACTTAACACAACACTCCATCAGGTGGCAGGCGATCGCTGATTCTCTTAAGCTTGATGCTATTTTATAGAAATCGCCGTAAAACCCACATGCTTTAGCGGTGGGATATAAGGCGGTGAGTCGAAGACGAACAGCTAGGTAGGCTACGACCTAATGAACTCTCGAATCACATCTGTCTTGGTTCTTTTCGTTTTCTTGGCATAGCACTCAAGCATCTTAATTTCGTGCTCTGGGAGTCTAATGTTTAACTGTCTTCCGCTCATTTGTGTAGGTAAATGCTATACTCATTCTGGTGGCAAAGGTAATCAACCACTCAAAAAACCTGGCTGTCGAAAGACGGGCTGAACCTTGGCAATTAAATCTATGCGGTTCTGCTGCATTGTTCTAGCTTCCTCCTGGCAGCAGGTAAAAGATTTACAGGAACTAGGCGAATCAGTTTTTGAAACCAATGCGTTTCAATCTCAACAGGACTTGCAGCAATGCAACTAGGGTAGGGCATACCCGAAGTAACGCTTGGGGAGAATCCCACCTCTGGCTAGATGACGCAAGGACTCTAAGTTAAGTGGTTTCGTAGAGCCAAGAATCCCACGTGCTTTAGCCGTGGGAGTGTCAACTAGAAGCTTCACCGACTGACTTAATAGAGAATCCATACTTCATCCAGCCATAAAGGACGACCAGCCCCAACAGTCCGGTGGCGATCGCTAGTGGCGCAATTTTCAGCATCCACAAACTGACCAAAACCAGAGCGATCGCATCAGCGCCTAAGACCGGAAGCCGTTGGGGGATGCCCCATGTTTGAATCGTTACTTTTTCAGCCGAGGGGAGTTGAATCCCTGCCCATAGATTGAACCAGATTTGACTTAGCAAAATCACGATCGATCCCCAACCCAGCCAAAGGGTAGCGGCATAAAAGCCCAACAGTTCTAAAGCAATGGTGCTGACCGTCGCTTCGTAAAAACGCTTCAGACGAGCATCTGAAATTTGTTGCCGTGCCTCGGCTACCTGCACTAGATCTACCACTGCCATGCGGGCTTGATCAACACAAAGCAAGAAAATGCCAAGCGCCAACAACTGAGTGGATAATTCATCTCCCTCAATCACCTGCCACAATAATCCTAGACAAGCAGGAAAGAAAAGCAAAAACATCATCCAAGCGATCGACAACATGCAGCAGTTTCCTTAAGGCTGACGACGGTCAAAACAGTTAGCACAAACAGTCAGTCAGCCTGACTCAATCACAGTCCATCCAGATCTCAGGCCATTCAGACCTCAGGCCATTCAGACCTCAGGCCATTCAGACCTCAGGCCATTCAGACCTCAGGCCATTCAGACCAAACTCACATTCTAAGCCCCGAATGAACCGAGAAGAGCACGTCACCCGCTTACAGTCTGAAACCTTTGATTTGCTAGTCATTGGGGGTGGCGCAACCGGAACCGGAATTGCCCTAGATGCCGCCACTCGCAACTTGACAGTGGCACTCGTAGAGCGAGATGACTTTGCGGCTGGAACCAGTAGTCGCAGCACTAAGTTAATTCATGGCGGGGTGCGTTATCTAGAGCAGGCAGTGTTGCGGCGCGATCGCAGTCAGTTTAATTTAGTCCGCGATGCCCTGAAGGAGCGGGCAGTCTTGTTAAAGATTGCGCCTCACCTCAGCCAGCCTTTACCCATTGTTATGCCGCTGTACAACCCGCTGCAAATCCCGTACTTCTTCACCGGGCTGAAGTTGTATGACGCCCTCGCCGGAAAAGCAAACCTAGCTCCTAGTCAGTTTCTCGGTGCCAAGGAGATCCGCGATCGCCTGCCCATGTTGAGATCCGAGAGATTGTGGGGCGGCGTTCTCTATTATGATGGGCAATTCAACGACGCTCGGATGAATGTGGCTTTAGCACTCACCGCCGCTGAGTCAGGGGCAGTAGTCGCCAATCATATAGAAGTAGTGGCATTAAATAAAGCCAACGGTAAACTTTGCGGTGCCACTGTACGCGATCGCTTGAGCGGAGACAGTTGGGAAATAGTAGCCAAAGTTGTGATCAATGCCACTGGCCCGTTTACCGATGCGATTCGCCAGTTAGATGAACCGAAGGCCACCCCCATGCTGCGGTTAAGTTCTGGCGTGCATCTGGTGCTCGATCAGCCATTCTCGTTACCCGCCACAGGGATATTGATCCCCAAAACAGAAGATGGTCGAGTCCTATTCATTTTACCTTGGCTAGAACATACGTTGGTCGGCACCACGGACAATCCCGCCACGCTGTCAACTCGTCCACTAGCGACTCAGGAAGATATAGACTATATTCTGCGCCACTTGCAAAAGTACTTCTCTATTTCTGTCACGCAAGGAGATGTCCGAGCGGCTTGGGCAGGATTGCGGCCCCTTGTTTGCGATCCTAAAGCCGCCGATACCGCCAAACTATCCCGTGACCATGTGATTAACATTAGTGAGTCGGGGTTGCTCACTATCACAGGTGGCAAGTGGACAACCTATCGCAAGATGGCTTTAGATGCCGTCAATGCCGCACTGACATTAGGCAACCTGAACTGCGATCGCCCCTCTCAAACCGAAAACCTCAAGCTAGTAGGAGCAGAGAAGTACTCCCCTCAAGGAGACGCACAGTTACAAAGCGCCTATGGTTTGGCACCGGATGTCGCGAGTCATCTTAATCATGCTTATGGCGATCACGCTGCTTTAGTGGCTGAATTAGCGCTAGCAGGATATGGGCAGCGCTTGGCAGAAAATTATCCTTACTTGGAAGCTGAAGTAGTTTATGGCGCAAGATATGAATCAGCCCGGAGTGCTTCTGACATGTTATCCCGCCGCACTCGCCTTAGTTTCCTGAATTCCGAAGCTGCTCAAGCTGCTTTACCCCGTGTACTGGAATTGCTGGGGCACACCTTGCATTGGAACCAAGCTCAAAAACAAGCAGATCTTGACTATTGCATGGATTATTTAAAGGATTTTTTCAGATAACATTCCACATTCATCAACTACTTGTTAAAATTGATACAATCAGAGAAATTTTTGGCTAAATTTCCACCATTTGCTAGATTTACACCCCATCCTGCTGAATCGCTATGCTATAGTCACAGGGTAAGGATTATTTTCGGCTTTGAAACCCGCTTTTGTTTTACCGACAAGTGTTTCTCCGGATCTAACTTCTCTACATTCTTTGATTTTGGAGATAATTCATGTCGATTTACGTTGGTAATCTGTCTTACGAGGTTACCCAAGAAGACCTCAAGCATGCATTTGCAGAATACGGCACTGTTAACCGGGTTCAGCTGCCCACTGACCGCGAAACAGGTCGTGTTCGGGGGTTTGCATTCGTAGAAATGGGCACAGAAGCAGAAGAAGCTGCTGCGATTGAAGCGCTTGATGGCGCAGAATGGATGGGGCGTGACCTCAAAGTGAACAAAGCAAAACCCCGTGAAGATAGAAGCTCCTCCAGTGGTGGCGGCGGCGGTGGTTGGGGCAATAACCGTCGTAGCGATCGCCGTTATTAAACCATCAGCTTCAACTTAAAAATTTAGAGTCTCTGGCAGATCAAGGCAAGTGCTCTATTCTGCTAGAGACTTTTTTGTTTACTGTTTAGCCGTTGACGATTCAGACGGGGAGGAATAAAGATGGCTCAAGTGGTTTTGGGCGAAAACGAAGGCATTGAGTCTGCTTTACGCCGATTTAAACGGCAAGTTTCTAAAGCAGGTATCTTCCAAGATATGAAGAAAAAGCGGCACTTTGAAACGCCGTTGGAGAAAGAAAAGCGTAAGACTTTGGCAAAACACAGACAGCGTAAACAGCGTTCTCATTCCAGATAACTGTTTGTTGGCGATGAATTAGAGAGCCACAAGCAACGAGATAATAGAGGTACAGCAACTGTGACGCCAGAAACAATCCGGATCATTTCTAACTTGAGACAGGAGTTTTACTCTCTATTTGTTGCTGAAATGGGTGTCCCTGTGAAGATCAGTGGCAGTTCTTACAACAGTAGCTCTTTAGTTGCTTCTTGGACCGATGACAGCCAACATTTGAACTACGTCAACATCTACGCTTACACAGCACCAGATGCCTTGCAGTCGGAGCGGCCTTTCATTCTGCGACTGACCATCAACAGGGGAGCAGGTGATATCTCAGTCGCCAGAAAAGGGCCGTCTTGCCGAGGCTTGAATCGGAAATGGTACTTTGAGTTGACTGTATTGCCAGAAGAAATTTTAGAGTTTTTACCCTGGGTAGTCAGCTTAGTCAAAGCCAAAGGCTTGATTTCTGGAGTCGAGGAACCACCTCATCCGGTAACTTTCAACATTACCAGCCGTTCTCTTGCCACTGAAGCTTGGACTCAACAAGCAAAGCGAAGAATGGAGCAAGAATTGTGTGTCAATCTCTAAGCTCAGCCTGTAAGCTCAGCTAAAAGCCTGCGGTAAAGCAATCAGCAGATCTATTCGGGTTTGATGGAGTCGGACTTGAGATAGAGCGATGACTGATAGAGTACTTTTTCCTGATGAGTGTGCAAGGTGCAGTCAGACAAAGGATAAGTCACACAAGTGACAACATACCCAGCTTGCACTTCTTCAGGTCGCAAAAATTTCTGCTCACTTTGGTCAACTTCACCACTCATCAGCTTGGCAACACAAGCAGAGCATTCTCCTTGCTTGCACCCAGATGGCAAGCGGATTCCAGCTTCCTCCGCGATGTCTAGAATGTATTGGTCATCAGGTACAGCGATCGCGCGATCCAGGTTGGTATCTGGGTTAATCAATTGCACTTGATAAATAGCCATAGTCTCTGGTCTGGCTCCAAAAGTTTTTGTATCTCGCTACTCCCTAAGTTAACTCCTAAAGAACATAGGATTTCAGCGGTTCCCCCTACTCATCACATAACGTTAAGCCCTACAATAATGCAGCTATGGGCAGGTGCTGGATGCGACTCAGGTCAAACCATTCGTGCAGCTGCCCTATATTTTGCTATCTCATTCAATAACTGAGAAAACGTGACCTCTAACTTAACTACTCGTCCTCCTGCGCGTGAAGTTCTACCTTTTACGCTTCAAGATGTCCGAACGGCTATCCCAGGCCACTGTTTTCAATCAAACCTTTGGCGATCGCTCTCCTACTTTGTTCTAGACCTGGGTATTGTGGCAGGTCTATATTGGCTCGCGGCCCGCATTGATAGCGCTTGGTTTTTTCCCTGCTTCTGGTTAATGCAAGGCACCATGTTTTGGGCTTTGTTTGTGATTGGACATGATTGCGGTCATGGGTCTTTCTCTCGCTACCGTTGGCTCAACAATTTGGTGGGTCATCTCAGCCACACTCCGATTCTGGTTCCTTTTCATGGCTGGCGCATTAGCCACCGTACCCACCATGCCAACACGGGCAACATCGAAACCGATGAGAGTTGGTATCCCGTTACCGAGAGCTACTACGACAATATGCCCTGGTACGAGAGGTTGGCCCGATTTCACTTGATTTTGTTTGTCTACCCGTTGTATCTGTTCCGGCGATCGCCCGGAAAGCAAGGGTCTCACTTTCTTCCCGACAGCCCATTGTTTCGGCCTCATGAGAGACGCGCAGTCCTCACCAGCACCCTTTGTTTGTCAGTGATGCTCGCCTTCTTGGTAGGCTTGGGTGTGCATTATGGCTTTGGGTTTTTGTTTAAGTACTATCTCATGCCTTATGTAGTTTTTGTCATCTGGCTAGATTTAGTTACTTTTCTCCACCATACGGATGCCGATATTCCTTGGTACCGAGGCAAAGATTGGTATTTCCTCAAAGGTGCTCTCTCCACTATTGATCGGGACTACGGAATTTTTAATCCAATTCATCACGACATTGGCACTCACGTAGCTCATCATATTTTCATCACCGTTCCTCACTATCACTTGAAGGAAGCCACAGAAGCCATAAAACCTGTTTTAGGGGAGCATTATCGATCCTCCCAGGAACCGATTTGGAAATCGTTATGGCGTGCTTATCGAACTTGTTACTTTGTACCAGATCAAGGCAGTAAGGTTTACTATCAAACGCCCCAAAGTAGCTCTAAATAGTTCAAAAAACCCATCTTAAAAACTTTGAAAATCTCTGAAACCACCCAGATTTAGGGCTGGCGCTAGATAGTAATAAATCTTCTAATCACTAGTAGTAATGTTGTGCTTTTACAGCGTTTACTGGTGATTTTTTATTGAGACGAATACGACCGCATATAACCAATTCCGATTAAGTTTTCAGCAAATGTATTCGACAAAACTTATCGCGGATTCATTCATCCAGTACATTATGGCTATGCTCGTTTCGCGGCAGATCAGGTTACGCCGCTGCACTTAAAACCGTATTGCTGGTGAGTCGGCCATCTTCCATGTGCACAATGCGATCGGCCACATCCAAAATGCGGTTGTCATGGGTAACCAAGAGAATGGTGCAACCTTGTTCCTTGGCTAAGGTTTGCATCAAGGTGACGACATCCCTGCCTGATTTACTGTCTAGGGCAGCAGTGGGTTCATCTGCCAGAACAATTTTAGGATGACTGACCAAGGCACGAGCGATCGCCACTCGTTGTTTTTGACCGCCAGAGAGATCATTCGGGTAGTAGTGGAGCCGCTGACCTAAGCCAACCTGCTCTAGCATTTGGGCAGATTGGGCTTCCATCTCGGATAGTGATAAATGAGCATGCAGTTCTAAACCCATTTTGACGTTTTGCAGGGCTGTCAAGCTGCCATGTAAATTGTGAGCTTGAAAGATATAACCATGCTGTCGTCGCGCGATCGTCAGTTCTTTGTCCTTGGCTCCGCAGAGTTCTCGGCCCAACACTTGCAAACTGCCAAACTGAGCCGATCGCAGACCACCAACCAGAGTTAGTAGTGTAGTTTTACCAGAACCAGAAGGCCCTGTCATAATCACGATCTCACCTGCGTTAATTTGTAAGTTGATGTCAAACAGAACTTGCTTGCGGAGTTGGCCGTGGCCAAAGTGATGATTCAGATTCTGGATAGAGATGACAGGTTGAAACATGACAAACCCTAAAACATATCGGCGGGATCGGCAGATTGCAGCTTGCGAGTGGCGATCGCTCCCGAAATACTGCACATAGCAACTGTGAGGAACAGAACGGTTAAGGCGCGTGACAGTTTCATCGCGATCGGTAGAGCTGTAGCGTTAGCTGCCAACTGGTAAAGTCCCAATGGCAAGACCATTCCAGGAATAAAGCCCAAAAACGCCAGAATCAAAGCTTCTTCAAACACCACGGCTAGGAGATATTGATTGCGATATCCCATCGCCTTGAAGGTGGCGTACTCTTTCATGTGAGCATTGACATCGGTGGAGAGCACTTGGTAAACGATCACCACGCCCACGACAAAGGCCATGCTGGTTCCTAAGCCAAAGATGAAACCAATCGGGCTTTCCTTCTTCCAGTAACTTTCCTCAAACTCGATGTATTCGGGATGCGTCAGAACTCGCACATCATCAGAGAGATGGGTTTTGAGCGCTGCCGCCACTTGTTCGGGGTTAGCATTAGGCTCTACGCGAATCAAGCCCAAATTGATACTGCCAGCATCTCGACGGGGAAACAGGCGCAGAAAAGTTTGATCACTGGCAATCAGGATGCCATCAGCGCCAAAGGAAGCTCCGAGGGAGAACAGACCTGCGATCGCGATCGTGCGTCGTTCTACTTCCGTTGTAACGGTTTGGTTCTGGTCGGGTTGGTTTTGGTCTAGTTGGTTTTGCTCAATCTGGGCGATCGCTTTTTGGTAATCACCTCTAGAGTTGCGATCGAACAACACCTGATCGGGTAGCTGAATCTTGTCTAGCTGTTGGTTGACTTCTGGCAAATTGAGAATTGGTTGATCAGGATTCAGCCCCAGCACTTGAATCGAGGCTTCCTTGCGGGTATCGGGATGTTTCCACGTAATGATGTTGGAGTAAAAAGCTTCTGCCGACTCGACTCCATCTACATCTTTAGCTTGAAACAGACGACGGCGAGAAAAGGTAGATAAGTTTTGGGTATTGCGAGCCTGTGGGCTGACCAGAACAATATCTGCGTTTAAGCTGCGGCTGAGTTTGGTATTGCTGTCATACAGGGCACTTTGGAAACCCAACTGCATAAACATCAAAACATCGGCAAAGGCAATGCCCGACAGTGCGACGAGCAACCGACTTTTTTCGTGACTCAGTTGCAGCCATCCCAAAGGCGTGCGGCGCTGCAACTGTTGAATTAAGCCCATCATTGTTCAATTACCGTGGTCACTTGCAAATTGGTCAGCTTGGCTGCTTTTTGGCTCGATGCGGTATCCAAAGCCACATGCACTTCAATCACCCTGCCATCGATGTTGGCGCTCGGATCTGTGTTGACAATGGTTTGCCGCTGGATTTGCGAGTCAATTCGCTCCACGGTGCCTAGCAGATCATCAGGAATCGAATCACTGGTGATTTTGACGCGCTGCCCGACTCGCACTTTGCTGATGTCACTCTGATACACTTCAGCGATCGCCTTCATCCGTTGAGTTTGCCCAATCTCGGCAATGCCCTCATTTGAGACCACCTCACCGGGATAGGCATGAATCGCTAAAATCTCAAAGACTTGAGACCCTACCGCCGTCTCTCGTTCAGGCACTCGCACATAAGCTTGCTCCAAATTGGCTTTGGCTTGTTTCATCGCCGCGATCGCCCGATTCACTTCTACCTGCTTCGCTTGAATATCCACCGGACGCACCTCCGCAATCCGATCTAGGTTCGCTCTGGCTTGATTCAGTTCGGCAGGACTGGTCGATTGAATCCGGGTTAATACCGCTTGGGCTTCTTGCCAACTTCTTTGGGCCGTTTCGAGAGTTAAGCGTTTACTGTCGAGAGCAGAAGCAGCGAGCGCCCCTTCCTGATAGAGAGATTGATAGCGATTAAATTCGGTTTGGGCGTTCCGTACTTCTGACTCTAAGCGGGCGATCGTGGCGTTCTGAGCTTGAACATCTCCCTGGCGTTTCGCTTCCAGACGGACAATTTCTGCCTGCTGCGCTGAAATTTCTCCCTGTTTAGCTCCCGCTTGGGTGATCGCTAGCTGTGCTTGAGCCACTTCCACCTCGGCTTGGGCTTGTTCTAGAGCGGCTTGTAAGCGATCGCGACTGTCTAACACCGCAATTACTTGGCCTGTCCGCACGCGATCGCCGACGTTCACCAGCAATTGCTCGACTCGATTGCCGTTATTAGAGGTAGGGGCTGATAGTTTAATCACTTCTCCTTGCGGTTCCAGTCGCCCTAGGGCCGTTACCGTCTTGATGCGTGGCACAGTCACTACAGCAACTTCAGCTTTTGGCGCGGCTGGAGCTTGGAGCTGCCAAACCTGATAAGCAGACACACCACCGACGCAAAAGAGAGCCGCGATCGCTAACTGAGTCCAGCGTTGGGATTTAGGAGAAGAAAGGTCAGCGGGCGCATTTGGCAACATGAGCAAGCTCCAGAAAAATTAGTTGCACCTAAACTAAACTGTTTAGTTCTATAAACCAAGCTAAACTAAACAGTTTAGTATCGTCAAGAGGTATGCTTAAAACAAACAATCTGATTTGATTTAGGGTGCTATGTCTGTTAGCCCGTTTGAAGCCTGACCATGAGAAAAACTAAAAGTGCCAACCGTGACCTATCCCCCGAGAAGACCGCCGCCATTTTGGATGGAGCGATGCAAGAATTTTTGGTCAAAGGTTACGCTGCAACCAGCATGGATCGCGTGGCAGCGGCGGCTGGCGTTTCTAAAGCGACGGTGTATAGCCATTTTCAAGATAAAGAAGCTTTATTCACGGCTTTAATTCAACGCTTAGCTTGCCAAAAAGAACTGTTTAATCCAGAAAAACTGCAAGCCATCCAGGACGATCCAGCCTTAGTACTTAGGTCTTTTGCTCTGGAAATGCTCGATAAGATTCACGCCGATCCGCACCTGTTAACCTTTGTCCGCTTAATTATTGGGGAGTCGGGACGCTTTCCAGGGTTGGCCAGAGCCTTTGTGCAAAATGTCCAGAAGCCCACGATTGAACTTTTGACCCAATACCTCGCCTCTCGCCCAGAACTCCAGTTGCCCGATCCAGAAGTGGCCGCTCGTGCCTTTATCGGAACGATCGTACATTTTGTAATTCTGCAAGAACTTATGCATAGCGGTGATTTGGTGCCAATGGAGCGCGATCGCCTGCTCGATAATTTGCTGCATCTGATCATCCGTCCAGCAAACGAGACGAGGGCTGTACCATAGAGCTATCACTTGCCTCGCCTTTTCTATCGTCTCAAAGTTTTGTCTATGTCACCCCTAGACCTCGTCCAGCAACAAGCTCAGCAAGCTCTGACTGAAGCCAAATTAGCCGATTTGCGGGCTTGGATGGCCGCCTATCAACTCGATGGCTACCTAATTCCCTCGGCAGATGAGCACTTGAACGAGTATTTGCCAGAAGCGAAACAGCGTCGGACTTGGATCAGCGACTTTACAGGGTCGGCAGGGGACTTCCTGGTAGGGACCGAGCAAAGCTGGTTGTTTGTAGACTCTCGCTACTACGAACAAGCCGATTTACAGGTGGATCTCGCAGCCATCCAAGTTTCTAAGTTGGGCTTGGAAGGCCACAAAACCTTAGTCGAAACCCTAGAAGCGCTAGGACAAGCTGCGATCGCGGCCCAGCAAACCTTTCGCTTAGGAGTTGACCCCTTTACGGTAGCGGTTGACCAGTGTCGCGAGTTACAAAAGCGGCTGGCTCCAGATGGGGTGGTGCTGGTGAGCCTACCCGAAAATTTAGTCGATCGCGTGCGAGAATCAGCAGCTTGGGCAGATGGTCAAACTCCTGCCAGTTACGCTGCCTCGCGGTTGTTTGCCGTGCCAGAAGCCTTAACCGGAGAAACCGTCACGCAAAAGCTGGAGCGGGTCAGACAGGCCATGCAGAAGGCGCAAGCGGATATCCTGCCGATTACTAAACTGGATCAGATTGCGTGGTTGTTGAACCTGCGGGGCTGGGATGTCCCCTACAATCCGGTGTTTATTGCCTACACCATTGTCACCGCTGACCAAGCCTTCCTGTTTACCAATCTGGAGCGAATTGATACCGAGATCCAGCAAGCACTCCAGCCTCACATTACTTTGCTGCCTTACGAGCAGTACGCGGAGACGTTGCAGTCTTTGCTGAATCAACCCCGACCGTTGCGGGTTTGGATCGATGCCAAACACACCACGATGGGCACCTACGAGCTAGTTCAGGAAAGCTCCAAGGCTGGCAAAGCCCAGATCGTAGAAGCGCCGAATCCGGTGGAGGGGATGAAAGCTCGCAAAAATGCGATCGAAATCGAGCAGATGCAACAAGCCAACCTCAAAGCGAGTCGGGCCAAGGTTCGAGCTTGGAAATGGTTTTCTGACCGCTGGGCAGCAGGCGATCGCGTGACTGAGTTTGATGTGGCAGAGGCGATCGCCCAGTTCTACCAAGCGGAACCAGGCTTCCAAGGCTTGAGTTTCAATACCATCTCCGGTGCAGGAGCCAACAGTTCTATCGTTCACTACGGCACACCTAGCCCCGATGTAGAGTTGCAATCAGGTCAGCTATTACTGCTCGATTCAGGGGCGCAATTTCTTTCTGGCACCACTGATGACACCCGCACCTTTGTGTTAGGAGAACCAACCCCAGAGCAAATTGCTCGCTATACCGAAGTCCTGAAAGCCCATATCAACTGTGCCATGCAACGCTTTCCCAAAGGCACACCCGGATGCCAACTTGACGGGATTGCGCGCTCTGCTATGTGGCAAGCGGGACTCGATTACGGACATGGGACAGGTCATGGCGTGGGAGCCTTCCTGAATGTGCATGAAGGGCCGAATGGCATTAACAAGCGCGCCCAAGAACCGCTAGAACCAGGAATGGTAACGAGTGTCGAACCTGGTTATTACGAGCCAGGGTGGGGGGGCATCCGCATCGAAAACCTTTATGTGGTCAAAGAAGTCGTGACAGAGAACAACGGTGCATCTCCCAAAGGCACTTGGTATGAGTTCGAGTCGCTGACCTACATTCCGTTTGACCAGCGTTTGATCGATCGCGATCGCCTCAGCCCACAACAAAGAGAGTGGCTAGAGCGTTATCACACCCAAGTGGTAAAGAAACTAGCGCCCACGCTTAGTCCTGATGAAGCTGAGTGGTTGCAGTCAGCTTGCCATCTAAGCTCAAGTTCATGAAAATTTCACTATACTTTTGTTGCCTACTTGTTATCTATGCTACTCGATAGACCACTCTGAAAGTAGGTACGCTCCCATTAGGGAACTCTGCAATGGAGGGGCAACACAATGGTTGTTCAACAATTAATTCAACAAGGCTTATTGCTACAGCAGATTACCAATCCTCTGAATGGTTCTCTTGATCTGCAAGCAATCTTCAACACCATTGTGGAACAGGTCCACACATTCTTGCAGGTTGACCGAGTTAAACTGTATCGGTTTGAGGCGGATTGCAGCGGCACAGTCATTGCTGAATCTGTGCAGCTAGACCGTCTCCCTTCCCTGTTGGGGTTACACTTTCCCGCCAGTGACATTCCGCCACGAGCCAGAGAACTGTTTATTAATGCGCGTCAGCGGGTGATTGTAGATGTTGCTTCCAAACGCAAAGTATTGAATTCAACCGGAATTGACGGCAACGATGATATCCGTTATGCCCCGGTTGATCCCTGTCACATTCAATACCTGCTGTCGATGGGTGTGTTGTCCTCCCTCAGCGTCCCCATTTTTCATCAGCAGCAGTTCTGGGGACTCTTAGCCATTCATCACAGTGAATCCCGTCACTTTTCTGAGCATGAACTCCAGACTGTGCAACTGTGGGCTAGTCAAGTGTCTGTGGCCCTCAGCCAAATAGCCCTGATCGCTAAAGCGCAACAGCAGGCTCAGCGAGAAGCCCTGGTACATTACATCAGTCAGTTCTTTGGTGCAGCTCAAGATCCAGCCGAGCTTTGGCCCATGATTTTGCAAGAGAGTGTCGCCGCTCTCAAAGCCGATGGAGGCAGACTATATATCACGGCTGATGCCACAGGCAGCCCCGCCCAAGTCTACACTTGTGGCCTCCAACCACAGGGCGATCGCTTAGAAGAAGCACCTGCATGGCAGCAGTTTATTCAAGCAGCCTCTCCTAAAACCCAGCTTTCTGAAGGAGAATTACAAGCTTGTGTGCTTCAAAACCAGACTGAGTGTGATGCAGCTCCAGCAACGGAGTCTCAGGCGGCTCCTCATATTATTCTCCAAGCCATAGCAGACCTTCAGCTCCCAGCGTTGACAGCGGCATTTGCAGATTCAGCCATCCAATCGATGATGGTAGTACCGCTTCAGTCGCAAGACCAAGTGGTGGGCTATCTCACTTGCTTTCGACAGGCGCAAACCATAGAGATCTCTTGGGCTGGTCAACAACCGCCTGATCCTCGCCGTCAAAGACCTAGAGAATCTTTTGCAGCTTGGTTGGAAACTCGGCAAGAAGTACCCGATTGGAACCCAGAAGAAATTCGTCTGGCTCAGCAGTTGGGTCTACAACTCTATATGGCGATCGTGCAGCAATGGGTGAAGCAGATGGTGGAGCACCAAGCTTCCCATGATGTGTTGACTCAGTTGCCCAATTGGTTGCTGTTTAAAAAACAGTTATCTCTCACCTTAATTCGGACCTTGCA
Source organism: Trichocoleus desertorum ATA4-8-CV12 (assembly GCA_019358975.1). Taxonomy (NCBI): domain Bacteria; kingdom Bacillati; phylum Cyanobacteriota; class Cyanophyceae; order Leptolyngbyales; family Trichocoleusaceae; genus Trichocoleus; species Trichocoleus desertorum. The sequence goes on along the minus strand of JAHHIL010000004.1, from coordinate 145,436 downwards.
ACAAGGCGAGGTGGTGGCTGTTGGCATCTTAGATCTCGACCGCTTTAAAGGCGTCAATGAAACCCTCGGACATGCCGTAGGCGATTACTTATTGCAGCAGGTCACGTCAAGACTGCAAGAAGGATTAAAGCACTGTGGTGGCGCTAAAACTAGGCTCTCCTTTTTAAGCCGCTGGCACGGGGATGGATTCGCTTTATTACTCCCACAAGCCAATGGCATTGCCGAAGCCAATCAAGCCAGCCATCAGCTTTTGGAAATCTTCAAAACACCTTTTTATGTGCAAGGGCAAGAAGTATATCTCTCCGCTAGTTTAGGAGTTGCTTTGGCACCCTACGACGGTGAATCCGTAGAGATTTTGATCCAGCATGCTGAAGTGGCTATGCACCAGGCTAAAAGCTGCGGCAAAAACCAGTATCAGATCTACTCGCCGTCTATGAGTGCGGGGAGCTTTACCCGTTTATTCTTAGAAGCTGATCTCCACAGAGCCTTGGAACGAGATGAATTCTTGCTCTACTACCAGCCCCAAGTGGATCTCGCCACAGGCTATGTCGTTGGCCTAGAGGCGCTGATCCGGTGGCAGCACCCCCGATTGGGCTTGGTCGCACCTGATCAGTTTATTCCTCTTGCCGAGGAAACAGGATTGATCAGGCCAATTGGGGAATGGGTTCTCCGAACCGCTTGCCAACAACACCATGTCTGGCAATTAGCTGGGATTCCGCCGATTCAAATTGCCGTGAATCTCTCGGCTCAGCAATTTCAGCAGCCTGACTTGAGTACAACGATCGCCCAAATATTGCAAGTAGCAGAGATGGAGGCGGGTTATCTTGAGCTGGAGATTACTGAGAACACGGCGATCCAAGACTATAACCAAACTCTGGCTACGTTGCGACAATTGAGCCAAGCGGGAATTCGCATCGCCATTGATGATTTTGGCATGGGATACTCTTCTCTCAATACGCTCCGGCAGCTACCGATTCATACGCTTAAGGTTGATAAGTCTTTTATTCGGGATGCGCTCAGTGATGCCAGTGGAGCCGCGATCGTCAAAGCCATTACTGCCCTAGGCAAAGGGTTGAATTTGCCAGTAATTGCGGAAGGAGTAGAAACAAAGGAGCAGTTGGAGTTTCTGAGAGCAATTCAATGTGAACGCATCCAGGGATATCTGATTAGTCGGCCCTTGGCTAGCGATGCCATGACGCACTGGTTGCTAGAACGTCCGATCGCATCCCCTAAATATCGACAACCCTGCCCTAGTCCTTATCGGATTCATTACCAACCGATTAGCCATGCCGCTGCCCTACCCTCTGGCACAGAGACAACTGCCACGGAAGAGACTGCCACTCAAACGATCGCCACTGCCCCGGTGGTAGAAGAACGCCGAGAACTAACCAAGAAAATTTTGGAGTATGAGCAGTTAAAGCAGGAGTTGAAGCAGCAAACTCAACATGAGCATTTGGTAGCAGAAATTGCTCAGAGGATTCGGCAGTCTCTGGATCTACAAGAAATCCTGAGCACCACGGTCAATGAGATTCGACAGTTTTTCCAGACCGATCGCGTCATTCTGTATCGCTTTAGACCCGACTGGAGCGGAGACGTGGTGCAAGAGTCGGTAGCAACCGATTGCTTATCGATTATGGGATTTACGATTGATGATCCTTGCTTCCGCGAAAACTACGTTAAGTACTATCGCCAAGGCCGTGTGCGGGCGATCGCCGATGTACAAAGTGCGGGGTTAGGTGATTGTCACAAAGCGTTGCTGACCAACTACGAAGTCAAGGCGAATTTAGTCGTCCCTGTGATGTATCGAGACCAGCTATGGGGCCTGTTGATTGCTCATCACTGCCGGGAAACTCGGCAATGGCGACAGTATGAAATCAGTCTAATGAGTCAATTGGCGACCCAAGCTGCGATCGCGATTAACCAAGGTGAACTGTATCAGCAACTAGAATCGGCCAATCGAGAACTGCAAGAGCTTTCTGGCTGTGATGGCTTAACTAAAATAGCCAATCGCTATCGATTTGACTCGTATCTCAATCAGGAGTGGCGCAGACTCAAGCGACAGCAAACGCCGCTAGCTTTGATCTTGTGCGATATCGATGACTTCAAGCTCTATAACGATACCTACGGGCATCAAGCAGGCGATCGCTGTTTACAGCAAGTGGCCCAGGCAATTCGCGCCTCGGTACAACGTCCGGCGGATTTAGTAGCTCGCTACGGGGTAGAAGAGTTTGCCATCATTCTGCCAGAAACTTCCTTGGAAGCAGCCTATCAAGTAGCCGAAAAAGTGCGTCTTCAGGTTCGAGCTTTAGGCATTCCTCACGCCCATGCAATTTATCAGTGCATCACCCTAAGCTTAGGAGTGGCTAGCTTCATTCCTAGCAATGAGCGATCTGAGGCAGGATTAATTGCGGTCGCTGATGAAGCCCTGTATCGAGCCAAAGCCATCGGACGCGATCGCACTATTTGCATGAACACCTATCTACCATAATCACCCTTGAATTTAGCATCAGGACTGTCTAGCTAGCGGCGGGTTGCTGTGCTTCGAGCTGCTGCTCCAAAATCTCTACAATAGCCATTTCTTCGGGCTTCAAGGCATAAGAAGATTCTGTCGCAGGTCGTCGCATAACCTTTTCTAAAGTCGGCTCCAGAGAACCGTCTAGATAAGCATCGAGAATGGCAGGGTGGACATAGTACTTGCGGCAAGTTGCAGGTCGGTTGCCTAAATGAGCCGCCACGTTTTTGATCGCCTGATTGATGTTTTTCTTCGCTTGGGTCTGTGACTGAAAAGGGCCAATTTCTGCTAGTTCTAAAGCCGCCATGACTGTGCCTGACCAGGTGCGGAAGTCTTTGGCGGTAAAGTCTTGCTGGGTGACTTCGTGCAAGTAGGTATTAACAGCCCCAGAGTCGATACACTGGCGCTGACCTTCATCATTGAGATATTGAAACAACTCATGGCCTGGAATTTCTTGGCAACGCTTAATGATGCGGGCTAGGCGGCGATCGCTGATTTGAATGTCATGATCTACCGCACTCTTGCCCCGAAACTTGAATCGGAGCGTGGTGCCAGAAACATCGACATGCTGACAGCGCATGGTTGTAAGACCAAAAGAGCGATTCGTTCGGGCATAGGTTTCGTTACCCACCCGGATACAGGTGGTTTCTAGAAGTCGTACGACTGTCGCCAGCACCTTCTGGCAAGGCAAACCGCGTAAACCCAGGTCATGATCCACACGCTCACGAATCATAGGCAGAGCATCACTAAAGGCGATCATCCGGGTAAATTTGGTTTGATCTCGCACCTGCCGCCACAACGGGTGATAGCGATACTGTTTGCGCCCCTTCGCATCCCGCCCTGTTGCCTGAATGTGACCATTAGCATCGGGACAAATCCAAACCTCTTGATAAGCAGGTGGAATGGCTAAGGACTCAATTCGTTGAATGTCGGCTCGATCGCTGATTTTTTGCCCCTCTGGATCAATGTAGACGAATCCCTTACCCCTAGATTGACGCTGAATCCCAGGAACGTTGTCATTCACGTAGCGTAACCCAGCCGCTTGAGCCGACTGGACTGGATCGGTGATCAGCGCAGCTAAAAATTTTTGCCGACGCGATCGCTTGGAACGCTGACGTTGCAGTTGCATGGGGAAAGAAGGTATACAGTCTGATGTATTTGTCACTCTAACGAACAGCCGCAAATCCTCACTCTACAAAAAAGTATAAGTACATAGATATAGCCCAAACTAATCAAACTCAGACAGAGCCAAGTGTTTCACAAGGCTTTTTTAAGGGCTGCAAGGCTTATGACTAGGGCGATCGCAGCCTCATGGCGTCCATCTCCTGCTCTATCTTTAGTTAACCTTAGAAACAGCCTAAAATCAGAAAAGATAAGTCTTCAGAGGAGTGGCAAAAGAGGGCGATAGAAGCAGAAAATGTCATCATCCTATAATCATTAATCTGGAAAAAACTATGACGCTCAAACTCAATGTCCCAACCATTTCTGGCCCTGATTCTGTTGAGGATATCAAGAGAACCATCAAAACGACTGAGCCTGATGCCAAAGTTGAAGTAGATGTAGAAGCAAAGACAGTCACCGTAGAAACTGATGCATCAGACGAAACCATTAAGCAGTTGATTTCTGCGACAGGTCACAAAATTGCGTAATTCTGTTCTGTAACTCTGTTGCATAATCAGTTCGTGGCGGCTCACTGCTGATCAGCTTCTGTGTCCGTCTAGTATGGCATGATGGTCAAGGCTGACCCTAATATTAGACGACATTAATTGCAGCAATGAGCCATCACATGGATTCTCTACCTCAAATTCCGATTGAAGAATTACAGCTTTCAATGCAAGCTTACGGTTTTTTGAAGCGAACTCAAATTCATGCGATCGCTGATTTAGAGAACTACACCGAAGAAGACTTAAGAATTTTAGATCCTACAGCGGCGGATGAGGTAATCGGAGCACTACAGAGCCGCTTAGGAATCACGTTATCTAATACTTTCGATACGGATGATCAAATAGTTTGAACCCAGCTTAAATCTAGCTTGAACCTACCAACCTCATGTAGGCTAGGCTTGTAGGCTAGGTCAAAATCCAGGTTGGGTTTGATCAACCCCTTACTTTGACAGAAAAACAGCCTCAACTGGTCTCAACTTGCGATAGAGGGTGCTTCAAATTGGGAGTGTTAGCTTAAGAATTAAGCACACAACTTAATTCCGGAAAGATATTTTTCGAGGGGTTACTGCCAAGAAAAACAGCCATCAGTATCTTAGCTTACAATTTCTGATGGTTGTCCAAATTCTACCATCTAACCTCTCGCTCTATTTCATCTAACTGGTAAAGCTTTGCAAGCAAGTTTGCGTGCCCAACTACATTAAAACTCTCTCTTGCTTGAAGTTATTGCCATGTCGGAAAATATTTCTCTCCGAGACCCCATAGGTCTGCTTAACAATACAAAGGTTACAGAATTTTCGCTACTTTTAGACAACTTTAGAAACGGAATTTGGTTACTCGGCATTCCTTCCTGGCTGTTTGCAATTGTTGATAGAAGCTTTTCAGCTTTGGCTGATAGCTGCTTTTCAGCCGTTGAAATTTTACATTTGTCTATGGCTTCAGTGTTCTTTGTCAGTTGGTTATGTTTAAAGCCAGAACAGGCATTGCAGAAAGTTCCTCTTGAAGCGCTGAGCGAAGTTGAGTCAAGTTCGGAGTTGTCACCCCATGAGCTTTTTCTTCAGACTGCTCAAGCCAGAATGACTGAGCTAGCCGATCAGCATATGATCAGGCAGGAATATGATCTGCCATTTCCCCAGCTTTGCCAGATCTATCATTTGCTAAACCTGAAGCATTTAGAAAATGTTCATAGTTTCAGTTTAAATAACCTCAGAATTCTGAAAGTAAGTCATGCTCAGCCAACTTCCATTGGAGGTCACATTAAATTTCAAACTAGTTTGGCATCTCCCTTTAATGTCCTAAGAATCTGGCGGCAACCCATTGTGGAAGTCGATTTGATCTTACATAGCCCTTACACGGTTGAGTTAAGCATCCCGGTTTATAACGAAAAAAGAATCACGGTTCTATTTAACGCCATTCCCCTCAGCAACTCTGAACATAAATTGCTCATCGACATTTACAGTGACTTGCCCTGGCCTAAACCCCTTTTGCAAGCCTTGTTACATGTCTCCGCCTTCCTGACTTTGTTTGAGGATCTACCCTATTTGCACCGACTGACACAGAGAAATCTAGAACGGTTGTTTAACTCCAATCGAGTCCCCACCCACGAAACCATGTGGCTGTTTGGGCGGTTTGTCACTCTCTACGGCTCAAATACTCAGTCTCTACCGCCTGCTAGAGCGATCGCCTAGTTTTCTAGAATCTTCAGGAATCTGGGGCTACCAGTTGAGCGATCGCACTCAGTATGTATCAAGCCTTACCAAACTGATTGGGCAGATCGGCTACATCTCTACATGTAACTTAGGCTACATGATTATGCGCCTGGAGCAGTTGCAAGCTTTTTTGGCCGTGGCTGAGACGACTAGTTTTCAGCAAGCTGCCCGTCGATGTGGAGTCACCCAATCTACCATCAGTCGCCAAATTCAGGCGCTGGAAGCCGACTTGGGCTTGTTGCTATTTCACCGCACTGCTCAGGCGCGTCTTACCTTAGGGGGCGAGCGATTGCTGCCACGGGCGCGCAAAATTTGTCAAGAATGGGAATTAGCGGCCAATGAGCTAGCCGATTTAATGGCGGGGAAACAACCAGAACTTTGCATCGCTGCGATTCATTCGGTTTGTGCCCACTATCTACCTCCGGTTCTACAACGATTTTGTCAGGACTACCCAGACATGCAGCTACGGGTGACTTCTCTAGGTAGCGATCGCGCCCTCAAAGTCTTGAAAGATGGCTTGGTAGACTTGGCGATCGTGATGAACAACCGTTTGCTGACGACGGGGCCAGAAGTCGTGGTTGATCCGCTCTATGATGAATCGATCGAAATTTTGATGGGCGCAGATCATCCTCTAACCGAATATGAGCGGGTGCCTTGGGCAGAGTTGGTGCGTTATCCCCAAGTGGTATTCAAAGACGGCTACGGCATGCAGCGGTTGGTGCAAGAGCAGTTCCAGCGCCAAGGAGCCACCTTAAACGCGGCTTTAGAATTAAACACCTTGGATGCGTTTCGTGGAATTGTGCGCCAAGGAAAGCTAATTGCTCTGTTGCCTAAAGCAGCCATTTTTGATGCTCATATTGACCCAACTTTGGCGATCCGACCCACTGACGAACCGATGCTAATCCGTCAGGTAGTCTTAGTTACCACCCGCGATCGCTTGCAAATTCCTCCCATCCAGCGATTTCGTGAGTTAGTTTATCAATTAATTCGAGATCACATTGCAGGGATTCCTGACAGCACTTTAGGACTGGGTTCCACAGGCTCGCTGCAAGCGGTATGATGCTTTAGCGGTGTTTCCAAACCATTTTGAGCGAAACACCAGAGAAAACTCCCAAGACCGTTTTATTTGAGCTGCGACCATGAGCGATGCCTTTAGAGAACTACTGCAAAAAGTTGGCAGTGGCCCCCATACCGGGAAGAATTTAGATCGCTCAGAAGCAGCCGCCGCCACACGCATGATGTTGCAGCAGGAAGCAACACCCGCTCAGATCGGAGCTTTCATGATTGCCCACCGTATTAAGCGACCTACCGGAGAAGAACTGGCAGGCATGCTGGATGCTTATGCGGAGTTGGGCCCCCAGGTGCAGCCTTTAGACTCAGAGCAAACCGTACTCGTATTTAGCGCCCCTTACGACGGGCGATCGCGCACCGCTCCCATTAGCCCATTAACAGCGCTCATTGTGTCGGCAGCGGGTTACCCAGTGATCCTACATGGCGGCGATCGCATGCCCACCAAGCAGGGCTTACCATTGATCGAAGTTTGGCAAGGGCTAGGCGTTGACTGGACAGGGCTGACCCTAGAGCAAGTACAGCAAGTGTTAGCCACCACTCAACTGGGTTTTGTCTATTTGCCCCATCATTTTCCCCAAGCGCATGGGTTGGTGCCTTACCGTGACCAAATTGGCAAGCGTCCTCCCTTCGCCACTCTAGAGCTACTTTGGGCTCCTTACGCAGGCAGCACCAATGTGGTGTCTGGGTTTGTCCACCCACCCACTGAAGTGATGTTACAAGATGCCTTCCAGTTACGGGGATTTCCTGCGAGCTTCACCACGGTCAAAGGGCTAGAAGGCAGTTGCGACTTACCGCGCGATCGCACAGCCATCATCGGGCTGGGGCAAGGGGGCGCTAACTTCTCCTTAGAGCGTTTGTTGCTAGCTCCCCGGGACTATGACTTGGCTGGAGTCGATGTGCCTTTAGGCGAAACTGCTCAACTCATTGCTGATATGCAGGCTGTTTTGCAGGGGCAGAGTTCTGAACTGGCGCGATCGGCAATCTGGAACGGTGGATTTTATCTCTGGCGCTGTGGAGCCTGTGCTGACTTAGCCACAGGCTTAACTCAAGCCGAAGTCTCACTCACGCAAGGACAAGCAGCCGCCCAACTACAAAAAGTACAACAGGCAGTAGCAGAGCTAGCCTCAGATCTCCAAGATCATGCCTTCGCGGGCTAGGAATCCGGTAGGAAATACAATTTTTAGTTGCTCACCCACTTCATCTAAAAAGTCATCATCGTGAGTGGGGTCATGATGGAACATAGCAATACGCTTTACCCCTGCGGCTTTAGCCACCTCAACCCCTGCCTGCCAAGTTGAGTGGCCCCAGCCTACTTTGGGGGTTTTGACATCGTGGTATTCCTGGTCGGTGTAGCAGGCATCGTAAATTAGCAAATCTGCACCACGGGCGAGATGCAGGAGATTTTCGTCCAAGCGATCGGGAAAATGCTCGGTATCCGTGGCGTAAACCACTGTGCGTCCCTGCCAAGTAATGCGGTAACCGATCGCAGTATTAGGGTGATTCAAGGAACCTGTTTCGATCGCGATATCGTCTAGGGCCACCGCATCTCCGGGTGTCAAGTCATAAAACTTGAGGTCTGACTGCATCACCTGAATCGGCACCGGAAAGTTAGGGTGCAGCATTTGATCGCTTAAACGCTGCTTCATCGTAGCCCCATTCGGTGCGATCGCCCCGTAGATGTGAAAACAGTTGCCCGGAATAAAAGCTGGCGTAAAAAACGGAAAGCCTTGAATATGGTCCCAGTGGGAGTGGGTAAATAGCATGTAGGCTTCTACTGGCATTTCTTGCAATAGCTCACGGCCTAACACACGCAGACCAGTGCCACCATCAAAAATCAGCCGCTTACCGCCGACTCGCATTTCAACACAGGATGTGTTGCCACCATAACGAACTGTTTCAGACCCAGGAGCAGGAATGCTGCCCCGGACACCCCAAAATTGCACCAAGAATTGGTCGGAACCAACCCCTGTGGCCTGGAGAGCAATCTCATGAACAGACTGTGGCTCATGAACAGACTGTGGGTTTTGAGCGGGTGAATTAGACTCTGACATCTTCAATCAAACCAGACCTTGGTAGCATGTGATTGTATCGGAGCACTTCTGCTAGTCGATTGCGCTCATCTACTAAAACAACCGTAGGACAGTGAGTTTCGACTTCTGTCGTATCAAACTGTGCGTAGGTCATAATAATGACGCGATCGCCTTTCATACCGAGACGAGCAGCAGCACCATTAAGTTCAATCGCTCCAGAATTAGCTGGGGCTGGGATTGCATAGGTGATGAGTCGTTCGCCATTAGCCACATTGACTACTTGCACTTGCTCATAGGGTAAAATCCCTGCTGCATTTAATAAAACCTCATCAATACTGATGCTACCCACATAATTGAGATTGGCAGCAGTGAGGGTGCAACTGTGAATTTTGGCTAAGAGAAGCGTCCGATGCATAGTATGGAAAAGTCTTCTAAAGGAAAAAGTTTAAAGCCTGAGGTCACCCAAACACCTTAATTAATTATGTACACTCCCCTTTCGTCTATACTGGCACAAGTTATTAAAGTCGGGAAGATTTTAGGGTGCTCTAGGTAAATACTAGGAGCGGTAGTTCACTTGCTTTGATTGCCTATCTAATATCCAAACCTCACCCCAACGGCGGCACTCCTCTCCTGGAGGAGCTACCGTTTATACACAGCTCGATCGTTCTATTTAACTTGTGTATACACCGTAGCCTACAGGAGAGGGGACGGAGAAGAGGTCAGCTCAGGTTAGAAATTTTGGGCATTGCTGCCTCCGTAATTCTTAGTGAGTACTTGAGTCAGAGTCTCTGCCTTTCTCACTACCTGCTTTAATGCACTCTTCAACTAAGGGCATCACGTGATCTACATCTTTCCAGCCTAAGATTTCGGTGACTTTTTTCTCCAGATTCTTGTAAGTTCTGAAGAACTCGGCAATCTCGTCTAGGCGGTGTTGAGCAATGTCTTTAAGAGACTTCACATGAGCATAACGTGGGTCTTTGTCAGGAACGCAAAGAATTTTTTCGTCGCGATCGCCGCCATCAATCATCTCTAGCATCCCAATAGGACGAGCCGCAATGACACACCCTGGAAAAGTGGGCTGATCCATGATCACCATGCCATCGAGGGGATCGCCATCATCTGCCAACGTGTTAGGCACGAAGCCATAGTCGTATGGGTACTGGACAGAGGCATAGAGGACGCGATCGAGCGCCATAGCTTGCAGGTCTTTATCGTACTCGTATTTGTTTTTGCTACCCGCAGGAATTTCGATTAGGACGTTGATCAAACCTGCTTTAGGCTGTGCAGGAATGCGTGATAAGTCCACAGTGTTTCTCCAAGTTAACAGACTACAGAGGCGATCTAAAGGAAGTTTTAGATGTCCGATAGACACCTGTAAATTAGCTGAGCTAGCCAAACTAGATAAGCACAAGTAAAGTGAAGAGTCTTGCAATAAAACTCTTCACTTTACTTCCACCCAACTCAGTAACCAGTTCAAACTAGTTACTTAGCATTTTAGGGGAATACGGTTAATGCCGAACTGCTAATACGGGGGCTCATGATTTGAAGTGGTTCTAAAAACTGCTATCCGGGTTGCCCAAAACAACTTAAAGTGATTTACGTTACTTACATCAGTTCTCCTGGTTCCTTGCCTTGGGCAGTGAATAAGTCGGCTTCGGTTGCAAGGACTCTGAGGTGCTAGGTGAATAATGAGCAATCACGTAAATCGGTAAGGTTAAGGTCAACAAGGCTATTACAGTGCCAACAACATCGGCTAACCTATGACTAGGTCGATCCGGAGGGTTGGCGGATTGGCCACCTGATTCCATAAAGGGCTTAGTTTTCTAACTAACTCTGATAGGTTAACTTGCGTAAGGGGTGGGTCGTCATCCCCTCTAGATATAATTTTAGCTATTCCCGATGAGAAGACTGTTCTTAAGCTAACAGTCTCAAGAATTCACCCTAGACCTACCTCAACCTATCTCAACGAAAGTGCAAGTTTGGTCTTTCACGACGTTAGTTTAGCTCGCTAGGGCTTAGGCCAGTCTGAACGCGCCACAAGCTGGCATAAATGCCTGAGCGATCGATGAGCTGTTCGTGTCGCCCTTTTTCGACTAAACGACCCTGCTCCATCACGTAGATACAGTCAGCGTTCCGTACAGTAGATAGGCGGTGGGCGATCGCGATGGTGGTACGGTTTTGAGTAATTTTTTCGAGGGATCTTTGGATCGCGGCTTCAGTTTCGTTGTCTACGGCAGAGGTGGCTTCATCCAAAATCAAAATCGGCGGATCTTTGAGGACAGCACGGGCGATCGCCAAACGTTGTCGCTGCCCTCCAGATAGCTTTTGACCCCGTTCACCCACAATCGTGTCGTAACCTTGAGGCAATTGCATGATGAAGTCGTGAGCTTCTGCCACCTTGGCTGCGGCAATAATTTCGTCCGAGCTTGATGTGGGACTACCATAGGCAATATTTTCTCTGACTGTACCGTGGAAGAGAAATACGTCCTGACTGACTAGGCCGATCGCGCCGCGCAAGTCTTGTAACTGCAAATCCTGTAAAGGAATGCCATCGAGGGTAATTGTTCCAGCCTGAATTTCGTACAATCGCAGCAGCAATTTGACCAAGGTGCTTTTACCAGAGCCTGTAGAACCGACAATGGCGATGGTTCTTCCGGCAGGAATGTGTAGCGATAAATCTGCAATAACGGGTTGGCGATCGCGATAGGCAAACGTAACATGCTGCAAATCCACTTCGCCGCGCACTGACTTCACGGGCAGCGATAAATGGCCCGAATGAATTTCAATCGGGGTGTCTAGCAGATTCATCACCCGGTTAGTGGAAGCCATTGCCCGCTGGTACTGGTCTAGAGTTTCACCCAGGCGAGTTAGCGGCCACAACAAACGTTGGGTCAAAAACACCATGACGCTGTAACTCCCCACCGACAGCCTACCCGCCACCGCTTCCATGCCACCCAATAACAGAATGGCAATAAAGCCAAACAAGATGATCATGCGGATTAAAGGGACAAAGGCGGCACTGAGCTGAATGGCATGATGGTTGCTACGACGATAGCCTTCACTTTCTGCCGCAATCCGCGATCGCTCATAGCCCTCAGTGGTAAAGCTTTTGATCGTGGTAATGCCGCTGAGGTTGTTAGAAAGTTGACCGTTGAGTAAGCCAACCTTTTCTCGCACCTCGGCATAGCGGGGGGCTAGCCGCTTCTGAAAGGCGATCGACCCCCACAGAATCAAGGGCATAGGCAACATGGCGAGCCAAGCTACGCTCGGAGCCAGAATAAAAAAGGCTCCCCCAATGATCACGACTGTAGTGGCAACTTGGAGCACCTCGTTGGCTCCGAAATCTAAAAACCGCTCTAGTTGGTTAATGTCGTCGCTGAGAATTGACATTAAGCCGCCAGTACTGCGGTCTTCAAAAAAAGCCAGTTCCAAGTCTTGCAGGTGTCCGTAAGCATCTAGGCGCAAGTCATGTTGAATGTTTTGGGCCAGGTTGCGCCAGAGCCGAGCATAGGCATATTCAAAAGCTGACTCTAAGGCCCAAATCACAGCACTGAGCACCGACAGAATCACCAATTGCCCAAAGACATCTTGCACACCGAATTGGGCCAGCCAAGAATTTTGTTTTTGTACCACCACATCTACTGCCGCTCCGATCAGAGCAGGGGGGGCTAAATCAAAAATTTTGTTCAGGATGGAGTAGGCGATCGCCCAACGGATCTGGGCATGGTAACGATGGCCATACTGGAAAAGGCGTTGCAGGGGGTGCTGCGAGGAAGCTTTTTGGGGCGGCTTAGGCATGCGGTGTAGCGATCGCAATAAATAAAATAGCGGCCAGCCATAGAGATCGCTGCTAGTTTCTCAAACTCTGGAGACCTACAGCAAAATTCCTCAGATGGCAGCCGCTCAAACTAACATAACGAATTAGTAAAGCTGGTGGAAGCTTAGCTCCGGGGCGCAATGGGGCGATTAACGGCATCGCGGTACTGTTGCACTTCGTTGGTGTAGCCGATGGGTAGCACTGCTTCCACGTTTTCGTGAGGGCGAGGAATAATCACCCAAGTTTCCAAAGCACCACCATAAACACTTTCTACTGCTTCAATACCAGCTGCCATAGCAGTTTTAACTTCGGACACATCGCCCCGCACATTAACGGTAAAACGAGCGCTACCAGCCCGAATATAACCGACTAATGTGACACGACCTGCTTTAACCATGGCATCGGCTGCTGCCAGTACTGCTGGAAAGCCTTTCGTCTCAATTGATCCAATAGCTTGTGCTGAACTACCCGCCTGTGGAGGCATTGCCAAATCTCCTGAATTAAAAAGTTAAGTAAGAGAGCTAAAAACTGCCATGAAAAGGTGGAGCTTCATCCCGCCTTGATTAAAACATGCGGAACGGCTCATCTTGCTCGGTGTAATGAATGGGGAGCACCTGTTCTACATTCTCCGGAGGATTGGGAATAATGTAATGGCTCACTACTTGAGCCCCAAATACTTGCTCTGCCGATGCAATTCCAGCCTTTACTGCTTGTTGCACTTCTGAGACTGGTCCCCGCACAGCAACTAGAAACTCACCTCTTTCGGCCAGACCGTAATACACCAAGGTCACTGCCGCTGCCTTGACCATCGCATCGGCTGCTGCTAGCACCCCTGGAAACCCTAGTGTTTGAATAACGCCAACTGCCGCTGGCATGGCTAAGCTCCTGAGTCACAGAATACGTGCCATTCATTGTACGAGGCTTCGATGCCAATTGGGGCAAATAGCGGGACTCCTTTTCCTAGGCTCGAACCTGGAAATGCCAAATCCAGTTGGGTCTAGCGATCGTCAACCGAGCTTTTACTGACAAAAGTCAGCATATTCACTTAAGGCGACTTGATGCTCAGAGTATTTACAGATACAACACAGACCATGATTTGTTAGTGAATAAGTAACTATATAAAATTTTGAATGATTCGTTTTTATTAACTCTCTTATCAGCTAAACCCATCAACTCTATCAAGGTCAGCTTCAGACCGTAACCTAAGTTTTCGCTATAAAGTCGAAAAATTTTCTAGTTTTTCTCTTAGTTTTTGCAGTTTCACAATGATTTATCCGTTTTAGTTAGTTTGGTCGCACTCATGCTTCAGCTTATGACTCAGCAAAAGCATAAAGGAGGATTAACTGCTGCACCTCAAACAGCAGAAAGCATTTTGAATAAGCTGCCTTTAGAAGTACAAAAATGGGCTGAGAGCTTGCCCTGGGAACAGCGTCGTTATGTGTTGTCCCTCTGCTACTTGATCTGTGCAACTCCTCCAGAGAAGCAGGCCGAGTTTCTGGACGACTATACCGCTGATGGCTTGGTCTGTAGAGTTTTACAGGATCGGGAAAACAAGGAAAGAGTCAAGAACTATCTCAATGAGTTTCAGATTCACACAGAGCTGAGCGAATTAGTATTAAGAAATTACATTCGGCAGTTTTATATCCATTCGGCTCAGGATGCCCATCGGCAACCAGATTTGTATTTAGAATCTGCGCTTAAATTAGTAACTAACATTGAAGAGAGAAATAACGTCTTTAATTACATTTTGGGTTTTGAATTACTCAAAATGATGTTTCGGATGAGCTGGTGGGAGCACGAAAAACTATATCGGCTACAACGAAATCAAGAAGCTTTTATTAAAACCTATATCAAGCCAATCCAAAAGGCTCATCAAATCAATGGGATTATTGTTCCTAGAGATGTAGATGTGTTCTTTGCCAAGCGCGACCATTTTATTCAAAAACCCAAGGTGTCTGAGAAAAAACTCATAGAGTTGGTGATGGCTACCTTTACGACGGATGTGGTTACTAACTTTGGCTTCTCAATCATTCGCCACTTAAAGTCTTTTTGTTTTGATTACGAATACGTGTTTGAGCTTGAGCCTGAAGTAATTTTTCAATAGTGCCAGCGATCGCCTCTCAATTACCGAAAACATAGTTAAGGGCGATCGCGCTTCTACAGTTTAAGCAACCAATTCTGCTAATTCCATCCAGCGCTCAGTTGCCTCATCGATCGCTTGAGTCAGTTCTGCCAAGCGTTCTGACAAGCTCTGCACCTCGCTAAAACCAGAAGGTGGGTTGTTGTAGAGCGTCTTTTCGATCGCTTCTTTCTCCGCTTCCATTTCAGGAATTTTGGTTTCCAGCAACTCGAATTCGCGTTTTTCTTTATAAGAGATTTTTCGTGACTTATCCCCATTCAACGATTTGGCAGTTGGTTGCTCTGGGGTCGTTGGAGTCGCTGACTGGTCTGCTTTCGAAGCCGCAACTTGCTTGGTTTCCTCTTCTTCCTCTTTTTTCTTGAAGTCTAAGTAGACTGAGTAGTTACCAGGATATTGGCGTAGAGTTCCGTCTGGTTCTAGGGCAAAAATTCTGTCTATGGCGCGATCGAGGAAATAGCGATCGTGAGAAACAGCAATCACACAACCATTAAAGTCCTCTAGATATTCCTCCAAAACTGCCAGTGTTTGCACGTCCAAATCATTGGTTGGTTCATCCAGGATCAACACATTGGGCGCACCCATCAAGATCCGCAGTAGAAATAAACGACGTTTTTCTCCCCCAGAAAGTTTGTGGATGGGCGCATATTGCTGATTACCTGGAAACAAAAAGCGCTCTAGCATTTGGGAGGCGCTAATCTGGGTGCCATCGGCGACTTTAACAAACTCTCCCACTTCCTTGATGTAGTCGATTACCCGCTGGTCTTCGTTGAGAGCGGTGAGCAACTCTTCTGAGTGTTGGTCAAAATAGCCAATGTGAATTGTAGAACCGATCTCGACGGTGCCTGCGTCAGGCTGCACCCGCCCAGTGATGATGTTCATCAGCGTAGACTTGCCCGCCCCATTGCCGCCAATAATGCCCACGCGGTCTTCAGGGTTAAAGTTGTAGGTAAAGTCTTTGATTAAGGTACGACCATCGTAGGCTTTAAAGATATTGACGAGATCGATTACCTTTTTACCAATGCGACGGCCTGGGGTGGATATTTCCACTTTGCCTGGGCCTTGCTTGAATTCCTGCGATCGCATATCTTGAATGCGCTGAATCCGAGCTTTTTGCTTGGTGCTGCGAGCTTTGGGGCCACGCTTCAACCACTCTAGTTCTCGTCGCAAAACTCCTTGGTGCTTCCGCTGACTACTCACCACCGACTCTTCAGCTAGCGCTTTTTTCTCTAAATAATAGGAATAGTTGCCAGAATAACTATAAAGATCTCCTCGGTCGATTTCAATGATGCGGTTAGTGACGCGATCGAGAAAGTAGCGATCGTGAGTAATGAGTAGGAGTGCCCCCCGAAAGCGGTTTAGATAGCTTTGCAGCCATTCCACCGAGAGCGCATCTAGGTGGTTGGTAGGCTCGTCCATCAGCAACACATCGGGGTTAGCCATCAAAGCAGCGGCTAAGGCAATCCGCTTACGGTATCCGCCAGACAGAGAGCCAATCTTCGCTTCAAAATCTTCAATACCCAGTTTGGTGAGAACAATTTTGGCTTGGGTCTCCAATTCCCAGGCATTGACCGCATCCATGCGCTGAGAAACGACGGATAACCTAGCCATGAGTTGAGTGGCATCACCCTGCCCATGCGCCAATTTGTCCGAGAGTTCCTCATACTCCCGTACCAGCGTCATTCCTTCGCCACTGTCCGCAAAGACTTGCTCTAGAACCGTGTGGTTTTCGTCTAGGTCAGGCTGCTGAGGTAGGTAGACAATCTTGACACCAGAGTTGACTAAAATTTGCCCACTATCAATCGGTTCTAGCCCTGCAATCATTTTCAGCAGGGTTGATTTACCAGAGCCGTTGGTGCCAATTAAGCCAACTTTGTCGTCGGGGTTAAGGCTAAAACTGGCATCTTTAAGAATTTCTTTGATGCCAAAGTCTTTTTGAACCGACTGAAGTGTGAAGATACTCATTGAGCTTTGGACCAGCAAATTGAAGTCTACTTGGAACAGGGGATGTATCTAACCGACAAAACTTTGGTAAGAAATTAAACGGCAAGAAATTGAACGACCCTAGCTTCAATAGTAAACGCTAGCAAACATTGCCACATTACTCGCATTAAACCCGCTGGCCAAGGTAGCGATCGATCGCATTTTCTAAGGAGGGTAACAAGATGCCTCGCTCACTACTGAGGGCACTGTAAGCAGGACGAACCGCTTTAAAACCCAAATCCTTATTCGGTCTAGCCTCAATTTGCTGAGAATCTAGTCCTGCTAAGTCAGCAACATGCCGTGCCAGTTCTGCCCAAGCGATCGCGCCTGAGTTAGCCAAATGCCAGACACCATACTCCCCATCGATCATCAGATCCAGCGTGGTGTTGACCAGATCGGGCACATAGGTAGGGGAAACTACTCCATCTGATGCGGCTAGAAATCGCTGCCCTGACGCAAGAGTTCTTAGGGCGATCGTGAGGAAATTGTATTCGTCCCAAGCGCTAAAAAAGGCGCTAGTGCGGATGACCAAAGAGCAAGGATTTTTTTGTAGTACCCATTGCTCTGCTATCGCTTTGCTGCGCCCGTAAACGTTTAAAGGTGCGACTTCAGAACTTTCTAAATAAGGATTAGCGCGATCGCCATCGAACACCAAATCGGACGAGAAAGTGACAAATGAGGTAGCATGCTGAATACAAGCCTCTGCCAGGATTGCTGCTCCATCAGCATTGATACGACGACACAGATCAGGCTCCCGCTCTGCATCATCTACCCGCACATATCCAGCGGCATTAATGACCGCCCAAGGCTGCAATTCTGTCAGTACCTGATCGACAGAGGATGGATTGGTAATGTCCATCTCTTGACGAGTCAACAGGTGATAGGGGAGACCTCGGATATCACACATGCGGGCAAAGGCTTGGCCCAAGGTTCCGGTGGCACCAGTAATGAGAATCGCGGAAGGAGTTGAGGAGCCAGCGGAGGAGACGGAGGAAGCAAAGGAAGCGGGGGGAGCTGGAGGATAAAACAATCGCTCTGGCCGCCGCCACCAACCGGGTACTTCTAAAACTGGATGGTTATATTCACGTTCTTCTGCTAGGTGACGCAGCATGGAGGCTAGCGCTGTAGGCCGAGGCGAAGGACTTCGCAAGTCAAACACACCAGGCTCATAGAAATTATCGATCCGGGTCACTAAGGTATTCCAGTCATAAGCGCCTAAAAGTGACCATACCGTGATTGCCCGAATATCTATCCCTTCGGTGCGTAAGTGTTGAGCCGCGTCCCAAACCTCCTTCAGCCAGCGCAACTGCTCCTCATGAGTGCAACCTAAATGAACCTCTGTGACAGCGATCGCTCGTCCATACCGATCCCAGGTTTCTCGTAGCAACGTTCTATGTCCCGCCAGTTCTTCACAGACCCTAACCCTAACCGCTTCTATATCGGCATACTGATGGTGCTCATTACCACCATGAGCTGAAACAGGATATCGTTCTAGTCGTTCATCGAGGAATCGCTCACTCGTGAGATAGTGATTAATCCCCATAATGTCTGGGGGACAAGGATGATCCAGAAACCAGGTGAGGGCCGTTTCTTCCACGCCAAAAGAACGCAGATAATCCCACATCGGGCGATCCGGAGTTAAGCGCCCACACAATAAATCCAGGCTGAGCCACCGACGTTCGTTTTCTAACTCAGCTTGGTAGGCCAATAGGGGTGTACTGTACGTCTTGCCCAAATCCTCTGTTTGTACGAGTTGCGCCTGGGGATTGATTTCTCGAATGGCTTGCATTGACAGCGCGATCGCTCGGCATTGATTGATCAAAGCCTGAGCAAAGGTATATCCGTCTTGTCCATGAGGATACCAATGACCATACAGGCCACTAAAGCGAGCAGTGGTCAGCGGCTCGTTAACAGGTGTGTAATGGCTAACCCAGGGATAACGAGTTGCAACAGCACGGGCAAACTCAGCCAGCTTTTCTGGAAAGGTAGGGTCAATTAAGCTTGTGTGACGGGGACCGCTACCGTGATGCACTAAACCCACAATCGGACGAATGCCCAAATCATCTAACCTAGCTAATCGCTGGTCTGGCCAAGACCAATCTGCTTGCTCTAGTCCACTCGGCGCAATTTTTTCCCATAGTACTGGATAACGGATCGCCTGAATGCCCAATGCGGCAAACAGATCAAGGTCACTAATGCGAGTTTCATGACCATTACGCTTTAATTGATCAAAATACTGGTCATGAATTCGATTCACCGTACATTCAATGCCGCCCCACAGTTCTAGTGGTGGAAGGGACTTAGCGTTTGAAAGCATTTGATCTCCTAAAATATTCATGCCAACTTGCTGATAGCAGGGATACGATTCTATAGACTGTTTTGCGATCGCATCCGTCAAAAATTAGATAGAAACTTCTGAGAGCAATTAGTGGTCTAAACAGCTCTTCTAAAACACTATTTGGAATCCCAGTACTATTTTTTATCGACTTTGATTCCCTAGCCCTAATAAAGATTAGACACTTTTGTTGTTGGAATAGCTTCTCTCTAAGGAATTCAGCTAATTCACCAAAAGGTAGAAATTGTATTAAGCCTTTTATTAAGCAAAATTGTAATCTCAAATACTACAATTTCCGAGATAGCTTTGTCACATCTCTTGAATATCATTAAAATATTAAATCGTTATTTTTGGATTCTCAGATAATACATTAGTTTAAAAACTATGAAGCCTTTAAACTAGCTGACACTACTAGATTCAGAGCAGTTCTTTATTAAAAATTCTTGTTTCCATAAATACAACCTAAAAGCTGTGTTTAGGAATCCGAAACAACTTAACAATAATTTGTCTCTTTAGCTAGAAGTTGGAATGACTGCTATTTCTTGATTTGTTAGTCAAATAGCATGGATGATTTTAGAGCCTGCATCTAACACATATCTGATACATATCTGACGTACCTAAATACATTGAGTGTCATGGCATAAGCAACAATTGCTAGGTTGTCATCACCTGGGTAAAGGAGAATAAAAAATGGTAGTAATGCTGGATGACGCAAAGCGTATCGCGATCGCATCTCAATTGGCAGATATGCAAGCTCTACAAAATTTGCTGATTGCCAACGAACACGTCTTGTTGAGTACTGTAGTTGATGAGCAAATTCATCAACAATTACAGAATATGCTCCAAGATGACCAGAAAAATATGGGTATTATTGAAACTGTAATTGTTCAGTATGGAGTTAAGAGCGAGCCACAAAAAAAATTCGGGCAATGATAGAAGAAGTTCGGAACTACATGGCAAGTGCAGAATTCACATTGTTTGAGCAAGTATTTCCGCAGGAACTGCTCAAGCATCGGCAGACAATGAGAGGATTGCTAATTCATAAAGCGGCTCAAGTGGTGGGTGCTGATATTGAAATGGCTATTACCCCTCTTAATACAATTAATTTTGAAAATCGTGCCCACCAAGAACAGCTCAAAGGCATTTTAGAAGTTTTAGGCATACGCGAACTTACAGGAGAAGATCCAGCTCAGGGGCTGAAAGCGCGGGTTCAGGATGCTGCCGCTGCTTTAACTGGCGTTGTAGGGAGTGTGATGACGCGAGTTAATGAAGAGATGAGTATTCGTGACTTGCTGCTGGCTGATCATACGAAATCGGATGTTTTATTCAGCGAACTTTTAGAAAGCGATGATCCTGAGAAAGTTCAGGAGTATTTTGGACAGCTCTACAAAGACGTTAGTATTCACGGTTTGGCTGAGGAGCAGGTGCTTTATCCAGCGTTGCGTCCTTATTACGAGCACATGCAAGAAATATATGACCAAACTGACGAAGTGATCCAGAGTTAAACCATGCTAGACGAACAAAAGGATGAATCTCTTGGAGTTGAACAACTGCCCCAAGCGGAATTAGAAGCATCACCCGGTTCTAATAGTGTTCAGGCTGATTCAGATACAGATGCTAACGATCCAAATGCTCATCAGGCTGCTCCTGCCATGACATCAGATCCGGAATCCCCTGGCCAAGCCAACGTTGAGGAAGAATCAAAGCCATAAATGGCTAGTTCTCAGTAAAACCAAAAAATAAAACCAAAAAGCCTCTTCCCAATCATGAGAAGAGGCTTATGCGTTGGGCTTTCAGTCAACGCTAAATTTTTATGGAGAAGTGGTAGGAGATGGGCTAGGAGATGGGCTAGGAGAGGTTGTTGTAGTTGTTGTATCTGTGCCACCTGTGCCACCTGTCCCGGTAGTTCCAGTATCAGTGGTTCCTGTGCCACCTGTCCCTGTTGCACCTGTTCCGGTGGTACCTGTACCCGTACCACCCTCTGTTCCGGTGGTACCTGTGCCACCTGTGCCACCTGCACCACCACCTGTATCTCCACCAGTGCCGCCACCAGTGCCACAAGCAGCTAGAAATAGAGCTAAGCCAAACGCTGAAACTAGAACTTTGAATTGCTTATTCATGATTTTTCCTTTACACAAAATTGTGAATGTCAATGTATCCTGGCGATCGCCTTAAGCTCCTTGATCAGGGCTAGCTTCGTCCGCCTCTCTAAACAAATCGGGTCTAAGATCTCTGCCTTCTTGAATCATTTCGGGGGCAACGGCTGGATTACCTAAAATCTCCTGCGGATCACCATCAAAGCCACCTGTGCGGACTAGCTTTAATACATCATAGGTTTCTACCTCTTCAGGGCGATCGCTTGCTTGAGCAGGCTGATTTTGTTTTCCCTCATTTCTTTTATCATGATTATCAGTCATGCTTCTATCTCCTTAAGCTGATTGTTAAAATATTTGCTTTGGCAGCTTTAGCAACTTTGGCAGTTTTGTTAACCGCGCTGACTAGTCTAAGGCGTAGCCACCGATTGAGCCCCAGAGAGAGCCATGTGAAACAGAGCATCTTGGACAATTAGTTCTGGCAATACACCCTTGAACATCTGTACTCTTTGCTGAATCTGGTCAAAATCATCCGGGTTATCCAGCAGATCGCGAACTTCCCGCTCACCCACCAATACTGTAGAGCTGAGATGATTTGCCGCCTCCTCACTTCTTCGCACCACCTCTTGAATTAAGAACTGATACTCTGGCCGATCTCGCCAGCTCTTGAGGTCTTTCCACGCTGGCAAAAAGAAGGTAGACCAGCGAGCTAAGGCTTGATAATCAGGACTGACGATCGCGATCCCTAGGATTTGCTTGATATCCTGATAAACTTGCTGCATCTCCTCGGAGATTTCTGGCACAGTTTGCCCATCCGTCATTTGGATTTTGGTATGACGATAAGCATTAGGCCCATGACGCGGATCTGTATTACCATCCTGCCCAACAATCTCTCCTCCCAAAGCTCGGCTCAGAGCAATTTGCTGGATTAGCAGTTGAGAATTACCAAAGATAAAGGCGTTGAGTTCTCGCTGAATCCGATGCCGCTCCGCTTCGTTGACATCAACTTGATAACCAGGTTGATACCAATCAATGATGTCGCGATAGATATGCTCGGTAATGGCGATCGCATCCTGCAAAAAGGCTTCTGTTTGCATCGCAGGCTTGAGACGCTGCCAAAACAACTGCATTACAGCTGGATAAGCGGCATGATCACGCCAGCTAGCAGGTACCCAAGGAATCCCCAAGGTGTCTTGAATATCTTCAAAACAGGCTTGAATTTCAGGGGTAATCTCAGCAATTTGTGTAGACTGAGTTGCCTCTGGATCTGTTTGCGCTATTTCAGGCGATCGCTCTCGCTCGACCGTCTGCTGATTGGATCGTTCACCACTAAACTCAATCGGCGCATTTAAGGGATCAGTGCCTATCTCAACTGGGTTGAGGGAGCGTTGGCGCAGCCTTTCCGAAGGAGAATCGCTTCCTATTTGTGTTCCTGGCTCTGCGACTGGAATCTCATTGTTCCGTCGTGCTGCTCTGTTACTGAGGAAAGTTAACCAGGAAGGAGACCACAAGGAGTGGCTATCTCTTCCCAACGCCCGCTCTGGGCCAATTCCTCCGGTTTTAGGCAGTAAACGATTTGCCAAACTGAGTAGATTAGTTGTCAAGCCTGGAAACAGACCGTATAAGCGGACAGTCAGCCAAGCAGGAAACGATATAACTATCTCTGCATCACCCCGACGCAGAGCAGCAATGGTTTGTCGAGCTACATTTTCGGCACTGGTTGAAATAAAGGGAAGAGAATCGCCAATGCTGAACCAAGCAAACTCTTTGCGATTTTGCCCTTTCACAATCACATGATCGACCACGCCAGTCCGGATAAAACCGGGGCATACGGTTGTGACTGTGATTCCCTCTTGATCCAACTCGGTTCGCATGGCTTCAGACAAGCCCGTTAAAGCAAATTTGCTGGCACAGTAGGCCACCATATGCGGAGACACGACCTTACCGCCAATGGAGGAGACATTGACGATACGGCCTTCCCGTCGCTGGCGCATTTCTGGCAGCACTGCATAAGTGGTGTAGAGAGGTGCCCAAAAATGCAGCTTCATCGCATCATCGTAATCCTGTAGGGTCAGGGTATCCATCGGCCCCACGATGTCAGTGCCTGCATTGTTAATCAAGATATCGATCGCCCCAAAGCGATCGCGCACCTGCTGCACCAACTGCTCTACTTGCGCTTGGTCAGTGACATCACACGGCAATGCCAAAACTTCTCCACCTCGTTGCTCAACTAATTCATGCCGCGCCCGCTCTAGCTCTGCTTCATCTCGCGCACAGATGGCTAAACGGGCTCCCTGCTGAATCAACTGCCGAGCCATGACCAGACCCAGACCTCGCGAACCCCCGGTCATCAGAATAGTTTTGCCAGTAAGATCGTAACTGCGTTCTCGCCACCAGCGATCGAGCGGCAAGCCACAGATCCATACAGCAATAGCCCCTACAATTAGAGACAGTAAGCTTGAATAATTGAAATCCATTGAGAAATATTCCGTGCTAGTTACTTGCGATCGCTGCCCGGTTACCTCAATGAGTGGTCGGGTGCGCTCAGCTCCTCATCACTCATCCTAAAAACTGGGATCACGGCTTCCCTCTAACCAATGAGGGGTATGCGTCTTGATCTGCTCTACCTAGTGAGCAACCTCGTGCTAAGGCCGAAAGTAACCTAGAATACACTTTGTTTTAGCATGACTGTTTGGCTGCGCACGTCTGTGCGTATAAGGTACGCAAGACTACATACCAGTAGGCAGTGTCTTTGAAAATTTCTGACCTATCAAAGACACTGCCACAATGACTAATAGTGCTGCTGTAATTACTTAGGAGAAAATCCCATAGTAATAAAGGGTAGCAAAGAGGACGACTGCTGAGGCTCCCATTGAAAGCCAAAAGGTTAATTTCACTGGAAGGCTTTTATTAGGATTCAGGCCGTCCTGACCATGATCGATCACAGTTGAAAGATCTTCACTAGAGCCTGGAGCAAAATTCTTTTTTGTAGTTTCCATATCAAATATCCTTGAGCTATCTCTGAGCTTCACTTATTCCCTAACTTACTGCTACCCACAGAAATTACCTCTAACTTTGGCTATATCTCAAAACGTTGACAGAAGCTTAAAGGAATAGAGCTTATCTAGGAAAACGCTACTTCAGGCTACCTTTTACTCAAACGCTGGTTTGGCTTGATTGTAGAAATATAGAAAAGCGCTATAGAGAACTGCGTAGATCAAATCAATAATTCCTGGGAGTAGATAAATTGGGTGAATATTACCGATCGCCGTGTAGTAAGCCAGAAGAAAGAAAACGAGTGATTGAGCACCAATGCCAAACCTAACAATTCCGTGATTACTGTCAAGATCACTACCAACCCACCAGTAGGCAACGCCGATAAAGAACACTAGCCCAAAAAACAGTTGGGAATATTCAACATTGACCAAGGGAGCGGTGTGAAGATATGCCCGCAACCAAGCGTCACCCACAAATAATGCTGCACCCTCAGCGCTAGTAATAACAGACTTCGTGAGAAATACAGATTTCCAGAATCCCGAATTTTCCACTTTTCGCTCCTCAATATTTATATTGCCGCCCTGCCAACTGTTCCCTAGCCTCTCTGATCTCCTCTCAAAGCTCGTAAACCCTGTACTGTATCTCATTCAATTCACAGCGCGTCAGTTGATCATTAGACTTAAGGAGTATTTCTCTTAATAGCCAAAGTACTTGTCCTTTTCAGCAGAAAACACTTGGCATTCATGAAATTTTACGGGCCTGAATTGCTCCTGAATACGATACGCTGAAGAAGTTTAGGGATTCAGCAGGCTCTGGGATGGTCAATCAGGAATACGATGTTGTGGTAATTGGGGGTGGGGTAGCGGGAGCAGCCCTGCTCTACTCTTTGGCAACTTTTACAGATTTGAAGAAGGTGGCACTTCTGGAAAAGTATCCTAGCGTTGCCTCAGTCAACTCAAAAGCCACAAATAATAGTCAGACAATCCATTGCGGCGACATTGAGACGAACTACACGCTAGAAAAAGCGATAAAGGTACGGCGATCGGCTCAGATGCTGGTTCGCTATGGTTCTCAGTTGCCGCCTGCACTGCGGGACCAAATTATCTATCAGTTTCCTAAGATGGTCTTAGGGGTTGGCTCCCAAGAGTGTGAATTCTTGCGGCAGCGCTATGAGGTGTTTAAGCCCCATTTCAGCGGCATGGAACTGCTAGAAAAATCCCGAATTGCGGAAATTGAGCCTAGGGTCGTGCAGGTGAATGGCAGCGATCGCCCGGAAGAGTTAGTTGCGATCGCCATTCTGGGAGAATACACCGCGATCAACTATGGAGCTTTGGCTCAGTCTTTTGTGGAGCAAGCTCAAGCTGTAACGGATAAAACCGTTGATCTGAAGTTGGGCCACCCCGTTCAAAGCATTGAGCAGGTTGGATCTAATTACCAAGTCACCACTGCTGAGGGCACAGTAACTGCTCGCTTTGTAGTGGTCTCGGCAGGGGGTCACAGCCTCCTATTTGCCCACCGCATGGGCATCGGCTTGGAATATTCCTGTTTGCCAGTCGCAGGAAACTTCTACTTCACACCAGAGGTGCTGAACGGCAAGGTTTACACTGTCCAAAATGATAAGCTCCCCTTCGCGGCAATTCATGGTGATCCGGATATCACCATGCCTGGTAAGACGCGCTTTGGCCCAACGGCACTACCACTGCCCTTGCTAGAGCGAAACAACCTCAAAACCTTGGTAGATTATCTAGAGGTGTTGCGGCTCGACGGAACTGTGGCTAGTGTTCTAGGTGATCTGTTGAAGGTGAAAGATATCCGTAACTACATCTTCAAAAACATAGCTTTTGAGGTGCCCGTAGTGAATCGGCGCTTGTTCTTGCAAGATGCTCGTAAAATCGTGCCCTCATTACAGTTAGAAGACCTAGAATTCGCCCACGGGATCGGGGGGATTCGGCCTCAACTGATCGATCGCACTCAGCGAAAGCTGATTTTAGGGCAAGCAGAGATTGATCCAGGAGAGGGTATCCGTTTTAATATCACACCTTCCCCCGGAGCTACTACTTGCCTAGGAAATGCTGAACAAGATCTCCTGCGGATTCAACAGCATTTAGGATGCCACTTCGATCGCTCCTGGTTTGAGGCAGAATCAGAAGTGGGGGTGATCAATTAGGGTTTTTTGAAGATCTGGTCGTACTTCTGGCTGAGAAATTCTTGGATCACGATTGGGGCATCTGCTAAATTCGGTTCGTTCAGCAGTGAGCCTGGATAAACCACACAATCATGATTGGTTTCACAAAAGAAAGCGATCGAGTATCGGGTTTTCTGGAGTTGCTGAGCCTCAGTGACCCGTACTCGATGAGGAGCTGCATGGAGGGTATCTCCGCTCCAGCGTTGCATCACCTCACTGGCAAGCACCCCAATACAATCTGGAGGGATATCTACCGCAACCCATTCATAATTGGGAGTGAGAACTTCTAAACCTCCTGTGGAGTCTTGCCAAAGGAGAGTAATGCCCGAATAATCTTGGTGGGCTCCTAGTCGAATCGAGTCGAGGGTGAAGTGAGGGGCAGGAGGATAATGCAGAAGTCGTAGGGTGCTGTTCTGGCCATGTTGGTTAACCAGGCTACCTGTAGGCTGTTGATATACCAACTCGATCGCAGCTAAAACCCGATTAGCCTGTTCTTGAAAGGCATGAAAGATTTCACAAAGTTGGACTGTTAGCCTAGCAAGTTCCTCTGGAAGAATCTCTTCAAGAGTGCTTGAATCCTCAGATGGCTGCTTTCTGCAACGCCGAAGCCATTGAGCATAAGTACCATTTTCCAGATTGAGGTCTAAGACTTCTTTATAATCCTCCTGTTCATCTCCCAGGTGCTCCTGCCCTAGAGAGAGAAACACACCTTGCCAGGGAGAGGATAACTGTTGAGCCAGCGATCGCTTTTGTAAATCGCTGAGGGCAAAAAAATCTCGCAAGCTATTGAACAAATCATCCTGAATAGCGGGGGATGCAGGAATATAGGCCACACCAACCCTAAAAAGCGCATCAAAGAGTTGGTAAGCAAACTCTGTCTGAGCGGCTGTGGAATCAGATAGTAGGGAGAGGTGGGGGATTGCTTTCATAAACCTACTGGGGCTGATGGGGTTGAGGCAAGCTAAAGGCGACAGGAGCACTAAGGGCTAGGACAGGCTCCGCGATCGCGATTATAGCAAGTCACGATTTTTTGTCTTCACGCGCTCATATAACTCATCGATCGCGGCAATAAATGAGTTATCCTTTTGCCAAAAGGCGGGAGAATCTCCTTGTTTCTTGACCAAAATTCCAGAAACGGCACTGGGTGGTAGCACTTCAATATTTTTAGGGAATGGTTTGTTTCCCTGCCAAAAGGTTTTGGGATTGATCTCCTCAGGAAGTGCCGTAAGCTGAGGGCGGGTGTAATAGGAAGTGACGGGTGCGGGAGTGCTGGCTTCGGCATTGAGTTCTGCGATCAGGGCTTGGCCTAGGGGTGATTTGGCTAGCTCTGCATGTAGTTGTTTCCTGGGTAGCCCCCGTAACTCAAACAGGAGAAAGGGATCGCGATCGAGTTCTCCAGCGACGCGATAGTAAACTCCAGCCACATGTTTACAAGGATTGCCCCAATCTGGGCAGGAGCAGCGAGTTTCAAAATCTAATTTTGCTTTCGGTAGTAGATGCAAGCCCAAGGTCTGAAAGGCATCCTCAATGTTGTCTGGCATCTCATTCAGCAGCAGTTTCGAGATAAAACTAGCTTTGGAAGCAATGTAAGCGATCGCTGCCGCCCATTGCGCCTGACTAATCGGATGAATGGCAATCTCAATTTGATAGATTGGCTCCTTGTAAACCCCAAAGTAAGGATTGACGTTGCCTCGAACTTCTGCCCGAATCACGGAGTCAATGATGTCTAGTTGACGGATACGGTTGCTGTTGGCGTAGGAACGGCCCCGACTCAAACGCCCCGGATCACTAAACATTTCTAAGGCTTGAATAAACCGATTGCCCCACCAGGTTTTCGAGAGTTTTTTCATGGCTACTCCTTTCCGGAACTTTTAATCCAACACAGCACTGCGATTCAAAGAAATTAATTGCTTAAAGGCTTCATTGTCGAGTTCTGTCAGCCAAGATTCATCCGCTCCCACGATCGCGCCGACCAGTTTCTTTTTATCCTCAATCATCTGGTCAATCCGTTCTTCCAAGGTGCCAATTGCGACAAACTTATGCACAAAAACATTCTTCTTTTGACCAATCCGGAAGGCGCGATCGGTGGCTTGGTCTTCTACCGCCGGATTCCACCAGCGATCGAAATGAAACACATGGTTGGCTTTGGTCAGGGTAATGCCCACACCACCTGCTTTCAACGACAACACAAAAACTGAAGGTTCAGTATTGGGGTCTTGGAACTCGGTAATCATCTGTTCTCGTTTGGGGCGAGGGGTGCCGCCGTGGAGATAGTAGGTGTTGCAGCGCAGCGTATGTTTCAGGTACTTCTCTAGCGCTTCGCCAATTTCGGAAAATTGGGTAAATACGAGTAGGCTTTCTCCTTCCGCGATCGCTTCTTGGGTCATCTCCGTTAAGCGCTCTAACTTGTGCGATCGCTCTGGGGTAAAGTCACTGCCATCCTGCAAAAACTGCATGGGATGGTTACAGATTTGCTTCAGTTTTATCAGAGTAGCGAGAATCAAGCCCTTACGCTGAATGCCTGCTGCTGCTTGTAATTGCTTCTCCACATCTTTCACGGTAGCTTCGTAGAGAGACGCTTGTTCTTTGGTGAGGTTGCAGTAGAGCTTTTGCTCCATCTTGTCAGGTAGATCTTGAATGATGCTGGGATCGGTTTTGACGCGACGGAGAATGAACGGCTCCACCAATTTTTTGAGCGTGGCAGAGCGCATGACATCATTATTTTTCTGAATCGGGATTTCAAAGGATTGGCGAAACTGCGACTCCTTACCTAGATAACCCGGATTAAGGAAGTTGAAAATGGACCATAGATCAAGTAAGCGGTTTTCGACCGGAGTGCCTGTGAGCGCCAGCCGATATTGCCCTGGTAGCTTGTAGATGGCTTTAGTTTGAGCTGTTTTGGGATTTTTAATGTTTTGGGCTTCATCAATCACGATCCGTCGCCACTCTACTTCTGAGAGCAGAGTGATATCTTTGCGAACCAAGGTGTAGGAGGTGATGACGACATCACAGTTGGCGATCGCGGCTTGAAACTCCTCTTTTTTCTGGAGGCGATCGCTACCATGATGGACGAGCGATCGCAGATGTGGGGCGAATTTCTCGATCTCCTTTTGCCAGTTACCCACCACTGAAGTCGGCGCAATCAACAACGTGGGTGAGATAGTTACTGATTTTTTGGATTTCTTGGGCACCTGTTCCCGCTCTTGCACCAAGCGAGCAATCACCTGTAACGACTTGCCCATGCCCATATCATCCGCGAGGCAACCATTCAGGCCCAGCGTTTCGAGATAGTGCAGCCAAGCTAGGCCACGTTTTTGATAGGTGCGTAAGGTTCCCTGGAGTGTTTTGGGATCGGGCAATATTTCTAGATGACTTTTGTCATTCAGTTTACTCAGCATCTCGGCCAAAGTCTCGTCGTGATCGACTTCTAGCTCAATGCCATCCTCGCTGCCTCCAGACAGCTTCATAAAATCAACCAAACTCAGCTCTGGCCGCTCGTGCTGATGTTTTTTCCAAAACTCCAACATTTGCTGCATTTTGTCTTGGTCGAGCTGCATCCATTGACCGCGAAACTGCACCAAGGAAGCTTTGGTATCGACCAACTCTTGCCACTCTTGTTCGCTCACGGGCTTGCCATCAATTGACAACTCGTAGCGGTAATCTACTAGGGTTTCAAAGGAGAAGTAAGTTTTACTTTTGTCGTCTCCGCCCAAGGTGCGGCCTTGCGCTTTCATCCGCAGCTTGGTTCGCCGCCAGCCTTGAGGAGTCCACCAAGCAGGCACCCTGACTTTATAACCCGCTGCTTCCAAGACCCAGGCTGATTCTTGCAAAAAGGCAGAAGCTTCGGCGATCGTCAGAGAGATCCCAACAGGCTGATCAGTTTCTAGGCCAGTCCAGAGCTGAGGATAGATCCGCGCAGCATAACCCAGATGAATCAGCAAATGTTGCTCAAAATCTTCTCCAAACTGTTGAATCAGAGCTTTGTGGCGATTGGTGCGGAGCCGCCAGTAGTCCTGTAAGGGGATCTGCACTGAGGGATCTTGCCGTGAAGCTACCTGAAACTCCAGCGTCCAAGCATCTTCTGGTTTGGCAGGCGATTGGAGCTGAAAACATAAATGAAAGGGGAGATCAGCTTGACTGCGGCCAATGCGATCGCGCCAGGTTTTCCACTGCTGATATTGGGTTAACCCTTCCGGATATTGCCAAGGATGTCCGGGATGTAAGCAACTCCCCAACAAAGTATCGTTAATCTGTTTCTCAAAGGCAGTGGAGGTGGGGGTATGAGTGACAATTTCGGCTAGCAATACCTCCGAAAAATGACGCAGCAAAGTTGTTTTATCGTAGAGTTGCGGTGGCTTTTGCGGCTCCGAGCAACCTGCTACACAAATGAAGGGCATCAGTTCTACATATCGCTCTAATTCCGCTTCATACCGAGCTGAAAGGATTTCCCAGCCTTGATAAATTTCAAACTCTTTGGGGGCTGTTCCTGCTTTTGCTGTCTCGGTTTTGGTCTGGCGCTTACCCTTGGTGGTCTTGGCGGTGGTTGAAGCTGTGGTTTTGCGTTTTGCTTTAGCAGAGGGCGCGGTGGGAGTCGGTGCTGGAGTGAGCGATCGATACTTTAGGGCTGGAATGTATTGATCGTGCAGAATGATTTGTTTAAAGAATTGGGTGTAGTGATACCAAAATAGGAGATCTGCGCCCAACTGAATCTCAGCCAAATTGTGCAAAGCGATGAAATGTAGCTCATTCAGCAGCTTAATGACATTCGTGACAGAGGCATGGCTGTAAGTGCTAGTTTTGACATAGGCTGTGGGACGGTAGCAATCGACTTGCCAGTATTGCCACTGCCATTGTTCGGGTGGCTCCAGTTCCAGATAGCGGGCTAGTTCTGGAGAAGGGCAAGGTTGATCTTCTACGGTCGGCAACAAAAAATATTTTGGCGCGATCGCGGTTTCGAGTTTTTGATAAGTAGCAGGCTTGATGCCAAGAGCTTCGGTGAGAAATTTCGCTAGTTTCTCTTGGGGCAAATGATTTAAGTGGAGGAGAGGGACTGTCTTACGCCGTCGCAGCGTTTCTGTGGTTTCAATCCACAGATAAAATCCACCACTCTGGACAAAACCCGTTGTCTCTTCTGGAATCCAAGTGCCATGAAGAATATGCATCGTAGCTACTCTCAACACCCTCGACTTAATCTTGCCTCCATTAAATCAGATTGTTCTAATAGGTGTTGCTCATACAGGAAAATTAATTGGTTTTGCATCTAGCTCCCCTTCCCTACCAGCAGGGCTGTTTCATACAACGAAAGCGTTCCAAACCAGGCCCCCCTAGCCCCCCAAATTTGGGGGGAACAAGACTCACAGTCCCCCAGGATAAAGCCCTAGCGGGCATCCCAGAAAAGGGGATTTAGGGGGCTTAGAGAATTTACAAGCGTGGTGCATTCATTTGAAAACGGCTGTGATTGGTTTTGAATCTAGCTCCCCTTCCCTAGTAGGGAAGGGGCTGGGGGTTAGGTCTTTACAATTCACCCGTTGCTAGCATTTGAATCAGGCGAGGCGCACCGGGGTCAAAACCTGCTAGATCCCAAGACAACGGATCTTTAGGGTCAACCAAGGAAATTTGGTAGGGGGCCAAGCTGATATACACCGCCTTCACGTTAGGGTTCACCTTGCGGCGATATTCTGCTAGCGCTTGGCTAGGGTGCCGTTGTCCTGCCCAGCTTTCGCAATCCGTCCAGAAGCAAACGACATCCGCTTTGAACTTGTGCTGAATCATCCAATCGTAGGCCACAGAAGCGTCGGTGCCACCAAAGTTCTGGCTGTTGGCTTTGGCGATCGCGGAACTGAAGGAATCTTGAGCAGAAATATTGAGATCTCGAAAATTCTCCGCAAATCCTCGAATCACATAGTTCTTCTCAGCTTTGGCAGTAGCAAGCGCCATTGTGGTAGCAATCTCACAACAGGTTAAGCCGATAGAACTCACACTGTAGTAAGACATAGAGCCAGAAACATCGATCGCATGGAGAAACACTTTCCCAGTAGGTTGCAGCACATCAAAGGAGAGTTCTAACGCCTTTTCTAAAATGTCTACAATGCGTGGGATGGGTTCCCAAGTCTTCTGGCTACGGCCTAATTTACCGCCCGATTGGTAAGTTTTCAGCGCTTTGAGGACATCAATGGGGTGAATGCGACCCTTACGGAGATGCTCTCGACTGTTGAGAGCTCTCTCTACTTTGTCTAGGTTTTTGCGGTGGTCAAATCGAAGAACGCCTAGCTCTGTCAAGGAACCCAGGTTTCGCAACATGGCTCCAATTGGCATGTCATTGAACAAGAGTTGCCAAGCCTGCTTGTCCATTTTGCCCACAGGTGCAGCCATTTCGTGAGTTAAGCGGCCTTTCGCGATCGCCTCATGAGCTTGCTCTGGGTGCCGCTTTAGCCACTCGTACCACCAGATTTGCCCTAGAGCCTCTGAAGGAGCCTGGTGAGGTAGGTTCTCCCAACCTTGAGTCACCCACTGAAACAACTGGTTATGTTCCTCTGTGGGAGGCTTAACGTGGAACAGCCGCAACGCATCTCGGTGAGAGAAACCCTGGCGCTGTTGATATTTAAGCAATTGGTACGCCAATTCTTTGACGTTCTCTCGTGCTAACCACCGTTGACCTGCGGCTCGGACAATTTTGCCGAATCCTCGCACTGACTTGGTATAGTTCAGCCACTCATAGAAATGGCTACCCGTCCGCACCACTTGCGGAAAGATTTTTTGAAAAGCTTGTTTCGCTTCCGGGGCTTCCCCCATCGAGAGCAGCACTAAGGCAAAGATCGGCGCACTGTTGTTGATGGCACGACCATCCGAAGCATAGACAATCTCAGCCGCAACTCGCTCCGGATTCTCTGCGATCGCCTGCTCTAAGACATCCACAAACTCGTTCGTCAGTTCTTGCTTTCCGGCGTAGTAAGTGCTCTGGGCAGTGCCAATCAGCAAGCAGCGTCGCAGAGTTTGCCACAACCCTGCCTGGAACATGTAGCCCCCAGAACGTCCCTGGATCATTTCCGTTGCGCGTCCAGGGATAGGTTGAGTTTGAGGGGTGCGAGTTTTGTTTTGGACAAAAAATTGGTAATTCATTGTTTGTAACGCCTCCGGCCCGTTTGGGCAAATTGGAAAATTGACAGGACGGGAATTGCACCCGCATCTCCGGCGATTAAGGGGGGATTCGATTTGCAAGCGATAACCCTCAATCTGCGGCCCGTAAAGGCAAAAAGTGGTGCTTTACTGTTAAGCGACCTGCCAGTGTAAATCGAGAAATTTTGGAGATTTGGTGTAGCGGCGCGGGAATTGCACCCGCATCTCCGGCGATTAAGGGGGGATTCGGTTTGTAAACGATAACCCTCAATCTGCGGCCCGTAAGGGCAAAGTTGGTACTCTACTGTTGAGCTAGCCGCCACATGCAAAGTTGTTAATGATCTGGGTTTAAGTTCGTCGTCGGTTCATCGTTCTGCTGCCTCTCTGTCTTGGATGAATTCAGAATAGGCGGGCCATCTTCCCTCAGGCGAATCCATCAACTAAGAGCCAAAATGCTTTTGTTCTAAAGGTTTGAGCGCTAGGGGAATATTTTGACTTGAGGGATTCCCCCAGCTTTTGTGGTTTCTTTCCCAGAATCGTAGGGTGTGTGACTCACGCCCCACCTCATGGTCAATGCCTTC
Source organism: Trichocoleus desertorum ATA4-8-CV12 (assembly GCA_019358975.1). Taxonomy (NCBI): domain Bacteria; kingdom Bacillati; phylum Cyanobacteriota; class Cyanophyceae; order Leptolyngbyales; family Trichocoleusaceae; genus Trichocoleus; species Trichocoleus desertorum. Next base: position 111,209 of record JAHHIL010000004.1, on the reverse strand, counting down.
ACGACCTATGTAATAAAGCGATCGCTCACCATTCTCTTTGCTACACTCAGAACACATCTGTAGAGGATGCTAGAACAATGGCTACGGTAACGTCTCAACCCCTTACCCTAGAGGAATTTTTGCAGCTTCCAGAAACAGAACCTGCTAGCGAATACATCAACGGTGCCATTATTCAAAAATCCATACCTAAAGGGAGACACAGTCGTCTGCAAGGTAAAATTGGTGCTGCTGTAAATCAAACGGCAGAGGAGCAGCAAATAGCCTACGCATTCCCAGAGTTACGTTGTAGTTTTGGCGGGCGATCGCTTGTACCGGATCTAGCGGTTTTCCAGTGGCAGCATATACCATTCACTACGAACGCTGAAGTGCCTGATAATTTTGAGCTACCACCAGATTGGACAATTGAAATTCTGTCGCCTGAGCAAAAAGCCAATAAAGTCATTGGCAATATTCTTCATTGTTTGGAGTATGGCTGTCGTTTAGGCTGGTTTGTTGACCCCGACGACCTGAGTATCTTGATCTTTTTACCAAAGCAACAGCCTTCTCTACTTCAAGAAGAGGATGTTTTGCCTGTATTACCAGAGATTGATCTAGCCTTAACAGTAGAGCAAGTTTTTGGTTGGCTCAAGATGGGGATCTAGAGACACGACCAATGGCACGTCTAAGTTATGGCCCGGAAGTGAAGAAGCGATCGCAGCAGTTATTGGCGGTGTTGTTGGATTACGCCAATGATGAGTTGGACTGTGATGAGGTGGCTTTGGATGGGTTGCGATCGCAAATCCAGGTGCATTGGCAGACCGAACAGCGCCTAATTGTGCGGACGAAGGTGCGGTTTTTAGAGGCTTTGACCAAGCTGGCGGCGACTCCTTTGACGGGTGAACAGATTAAGGAAGCGTTGCGACGGTTTGAAGATTTTCTGGAATTGTTGGAGGATAATCGTCCAAATCGGGGTGGCTCGGAAACTTGGCATTTCACGTTGACGTTATGGCATCCTCGGCGCGATCGCGCAGTCAACTTGCAGCGCTTTGAGGCGGAGTGGGAACAGCGGCGATCGCAAAGGTCGAAGCAGGTAGCTCAGAAAACAAGTACTCAAAATACAGATGCAGCAGTTGTAGGGGCGAATGGCGATTCGCCTCAAGCAGATGCGTGGTGGCAGTGGTGCCGAGAAGTTTTAGAGGCGCAGCAGTATCAACGACTCACGACCAATCCGCTGACCGTGGGAGATGGAGTTGCATTTGAGGTAGATGAAGTATATGTACCGCTAGGGTTAGTGGAGCGTAAACAGCAGGAGCGGCGAGATATAGAGGTGAGGGCAGATCAAGGCTCGAAACTCTATGAGACGGAAGAGGGAGATACGGCTCAGTTGGTTCTAGAGCAATTTCTGGAACAGTTGCAGCAGACCGGATTGGCAAAACGGATTGCGATCGCCGGAGAACCAGGAGCGGGCAAAACCACATTGCTACAAAAGATCGCCAGTTGGTTGCTGGAACAACGAGCCTTACCAATTTGGATCTCCTTGGCAGATTTGCAAGGAGCCACCTTAGAGCAGTATCTACTACAAGATTGGTTGAAAGCAGCAACTCGCAAAGTTACGGTTGCAACAGAGTTACAAGAAGAATTAGGAGTGCAGTTCAATCAAAGGCGAGTGTGGCTGCTGCTGGATGCTGTCGATGAGATGGCAACGGAGGCAAGTTCTGCTTTGGCGGCGATCGCGAGGCAGTTGCGCGGTTGGGTTGCTGATGCCCATGTGATTCTCACCTGTCGCCTTAATGTTTGGGATAGTGGCAAAAATGCGCTAGAAACCTTTACCACTTATCGTAATCTCACGTTTAGTCATGGAGATGCTGCAAATACAGATCAGGTGGGACAATTTATTGAGCGTTGGTTTCAGTCGCAGCCCACATTGGGCGATCGCTTGCAGGTAGAACTCGACAAGCTGGAGCGCCGACGAATCAAGGATGTGGTAAAAAATCCGTTGCGATTAGCTTTGCTCTGTCGTGCTTGGTCGCTGGCTCAGGGTGCTCTACCCAACTCGAAAGCGGCGTTATATCAACAGTTTGTCGAGACTATCTACGAGTGGAAGCAAGACCGCTTTCCTACCAGCTTGGCTCAACGCTGGCAACTGAATCAAGCTTTGGGGCAGCTAGCTTTGCAGGCGTTGGCGCAAACAAACACTAAGTTTCGCTTATCCCAGTCGTTAGTGCAGCAAGTCTTTAGAGAACAATCCCTGGAGTTGCTAGATCTCGCCCTCAATTTAGGCTGGCTAAATCAAGTCGGTATCTCTACTACATCTGGAGAAAAGGTCTACGCCTTTTATCACCCGACGTTTCAGGAGTATTTTGCCGCCCAAGCGATCGCTGATTGGCGTTGCTTTCTCCCTCCAACTGCTCCTAACTCACCGGTGGATCTAGAGGCATCTCCGCTCGTCTGTGCCTCCCAATGGCGAGAGGTGATCTTGCTGTGGTTAGGACGCTCCGATATATCTGCTATAGAAAAGATCTCTTTTCTTCAAGCTCTAACGGAGTGGGAAGATGGCTGTGGCGGGTTCTATCACTATCAAGCTTATTTTCTCGCAGCCGCAGGTTTGACCGAGTTTCCGGAATATCCTGATGCAGAATCTATCTTGACTCAGTTACTGCGCTGGCGGTTTGGTGAGTTCGATTCTCAGCAGCAAACTTGGCAATGCTATCCATTTCCAATGCAAGAGGGAGCGAGAGTGGCGCTGCTACAAACTGACCGCACCCAAGCGATCGCGGCGTTAGAACAATTTATTCAATCTACCTCTGATTTCTTTGCCTGTTGGAATGCGGCCTACAGTTTGGGCAAAACCTTTGAGCAGGGGAATCGGGTGGCGCTCGCGACGATGACTCGCCTCCTGAAGACGCTACATAGCGAACCGTTGCGGCTGCAAATTGGTGAGAGCTTAGGCAAAGTTGACCCTGGTAATCCGCTGGCGATCGCGACCTTGACAGACCTCATTGCTACTACCAAACAAGACTCGTTGCGTCGGAAAGCTGCTTATGCTTTGGGCAAGCTTGACTCAGGGAATGCGATCGCCGCCACAACTTTAACCAACTTGATCGAAACGGCTACAGACATCTCTTTACGCCTGCAAGCCGCAGAGAATTTATTGCAGCTTGATCCCAGCCATGCGATCGCTAACACGTTCATCCAAGCGAATCAGCAGCCCGCTCCCTTCCCAAAACGTTCCCGACGCGCTAAACCTCAAGTTCAACGAGATCCCGCTCAGGCGATCGCGGCTTTGGAACAGCGTTTGGTAGTTGCGACGGATGCTTCCACCCAGCGACGACTAGCTTGCCAATTGGGGCACCTACAGCCAGGACATCCTCAAGCAATTGAGGTCTTGCTCCAACTGTTGCAGTCTCAACACTCCACAACTCTCTATCGCCGCATGGGTGAGGACTTGAGGGAAATTCTGCTTCAGGAACAGTTACCGATGATTGTTTCTACCCTGAAATGCTTTGACCCTACGATTCCATCAAATCTGAGAGCTATTCCTCCCAAAGCCAAGCTTTCTCCTCAAGCGCAAGAGTGCTACAAGTTGCTTTGGTATTGTGCTCAGCAATTACCCTACGCCGCTTTTTACACGGCTTGGCAGCATCCCTGCTCTATGCAGAGGTAGAGGCTGGATTTCACCAAACTCTGCCGTAGGCAGGAACAGCTTTCTCTCTTGTGATAGTTGGAAGAGCCCTGTGCTATCCGATAACTTATAAATGTATTCAGGAATACCTGCATTACAAACATCAAATTTAGAACGTTTATTTAGAACCCATAGTCTTTAAGAACGGAGAAAAAAGATGAATATTTTGGCTTGGATCGTATTAGGTTTAATCGCGGGTGCTATTGCTAAAGCTATCTATCCTGGTCGTCAAGGTGGTGGCATTCTGGGCACCATGCTGTTGGGGATTATTGGTGCATTCGTGGGTGGTAGCCTCTTTAGCTTCTTGACCACCGGATCGCTGGCCTTAACTTCCACTGGCTTAAGTTTGGGCGGTATTTTGGTCGCTGTTTTAGGCGCAATTGTAGCTCTATTCATCTACTACGCTGTTTCTGGCCGTCGTGGTGTTTACTAAACCCTAGCTTGAAACATCTAGAGTTCGAAATCTGATTTTTGTTAAATAGTTCTTGAGAAATCCGAGCCTCTGTCTTAGTAGCAGAGGCTTTTGTTTTAAGGGTCTACGCTAGGGGGAAAGCAGCCGCGATCGCCCAGCCAAAGAACAGCGCACAGCCTAAGGCATAACTCCAAGTATTGTTGAGGAGGGCTGCCACATAAGCAAAGAGAGCCATGAAAATTGGAAATAGGGGCAGCAGGAGATAGAGAAAACCAAGTTGGGGAGAAAATTGCAGCAGCAGATAAATCCCTATTACCAGGGCAATGCTTTGACCCAACCACCACAGAACGCGGGAGCCACCGGGAATGTTTTGCTGAGCGATACCAGAGGCTAAGAACCACGGTAAAAATCCGAGAGCCAGCCAAGGCCAAAGAGCCAAGCGGGTAGGAATGAGCCACCATTGAAGCCACACGAACTGGGCCATGAGACCAAAGCCGATCCACAAGAGAGCAAATAGAGAAATGCCCAGCAGCAGAGCCAGAAGTGTCGGTCGCGGAAATTGAGTTAACAGTCCTAGCCAGAAGATTCCTGCAATGCCAAACCACAGCGCTACTGCTCCACCTACTTGCACACCGCCCAGTGCTGCTAAGTTCGCTTCGTGACTCAACAGCGGTAAAACCCCACTCGCTGCTAAAGTCGAAACGAGTAAGCTACCCCAGCGACGAATGGGCGATCGCACCTCGATTTTAGTGGCTTGGTTCGACACTTGGCTCAACCCTGGCAAGACGGCTCCGATCGCCAGTAACCAGCCGAGGAGATGCAACCCATACCAAGCCATCCGCCGATCTATATAAGGACTAGAACTTTGACGACCAAAGGTGGCATCCAACCAGCGTAAAGCAGCTTGATGACTTGCAGAACGAAACAGAATTGTGATGTGTTCGGCCTTGGGAATCAGAACGAGCGATCGCCCTTGTCCCGCCGCTAAGTTCTCATTCTTTCCGCCTGCTCTGTCTAGCAATCGCTCAGCATTGCCAATAAAGCCACCTTCCCAGCTTCCCGCTTGCAGTTGTAAGTTTCGCGGTGCTTCGGGTGTGACTCTGGCTCCGGTGGGGGAGACTGCTACGGTGGCGGCAAAGCGATCGGCCTGTTGAATGCCAGCATTCATCACTGAGCCGCTGCCCATCGAGTGTCCCAACAGTGCCAATCGAGTCGCATCTATCTCTGGTTGAGCTAGCAGGGCAGCATAAGCCACCTGTAAATCTGCTTGCAAAGAATCGCGCTGAGGCAGGGTACTCCCCCCGTGCCCAGAGAAATCCCACAGCATCACTCCATAGCCAGCATGCGCTAATACATGCCCATAGCCCAACATCAGTTGTTTAGAACCAGCAAAACCATGAGCAATCAGCACCCCAGGAATACGAGCCTGATTTTGTGGGGCCAGGTAAAGCATAGGCACATTATTTCGCTCTATCTGACGCACCACTAGCCCACTCCGAGCCGCACCGATCCCAACCCAAGCCAGCCCAATCATCAGCAAGGCCAGAACTAAAACAACCCACCGCTTCCGACTCATCACATTTTTTAATTAGAAGGCCTATTCCGCCCAACATCTTAAACGAGGTTTAGGTCTTAATGACAGCCTTGAGTCAGCACTTAGAGAGATGGATTTCTACGACTTAAGCCCCAGTGGAAGATCTGTCTTCTTAGAGAGGTAATAAACGGCCTAGGTCTTGCAAGATCAACGTAGAACTTTTAAAGCGTTTTACTGTTGTGTTTAAGGGAAAAACAAGATGATTAGTAATCTTTTGACGCTAGTGGCGACTGCACTAAGCTTGCTAGTGGTAGATTTAGCTGTTCCTGGCGTTGATATCGCGACCTTTCCAGCGGCTCTAATTGCGGCGATCGCGATCGGTGGAGTAAACGCAGGCGTCAAGCCCGTTATGAATGTTCTATCTTTGCCTCTGAACTTCGTAACACTAGGAGGCTTCTCGATCATCATCAACGGTCTTTGTTTCTGGCTCGCCTCAGTTTTAGTTCCTGGGTTTAGAGTCGATGGTTTGATTGCCTTCTTGCTAGGCCCTGTGATCTTGTCTCTCGTCAGCACTTTTATGAATCGGTACTTTGCTGAGAGAAGCGTAGATCTCAAAACTGAAGTTTAGTTTTGACGGCTACACCCTAGCTTGAATTTTGCCCTGGCTGGATCTACCCAGTCTTGGTCATGAAATAGCCCATTCGATGGAGTATTTCGAGCAATGGGTTTAGGAAAATACAGACAAAACAGAGCACAGACAAAATAAATTTAACAAACGAAAGGAATTCTATGAAAATAGTTCGCGTTCTTGCAGGTATCTTGGTGCCCCCCTTAGGCATCTTCCTCACCGTAGGAGTTGGCCCTACTTTAATCATCAATATTTTGCTCACTCTGTTGGGTTGGTTGCCTGGAAGCATCCATGCAATTTGGGTCATTTTCAAGCATGACGAGCGGATCAACCGTCGGGAAGGCGTTTACTAGCTTGCTGCCGACTGTACTGTCAACAGTTATGAGGCTGGGTTTCTAACCTTGATAGCCGCTGTAGGTTCACCAATTTGTCATAGTTGCGGGTGAGCTTCTCAAGCTCAAAACTTTAAAGCAACGTCCAGGAGGGGCGTTGTTTTTATTTGACGACGGATAAAAGTATTTAGGTCACAAAGATAGGATCGCAAAGCAATGTCAGAAGAACCGCGTCTAGAAGAACAAGTCCTGGCTCAAGTCATGGAAGCAGGTTTGGCGAGCCAATTGGATGCCGTGGAAGCGATCGCAGTAGATGTGCATACTGACCTAGGAAAAATCGTACAGGGACAAGCCACCGAAGTCTCCGTGACAGGTCAGGGATTGGTAATCGAACCTAACATCCGGGTGCAACAGCTAGACGTGCATACCCACGGAGTCAAAATCAACCCGCTGAGCCTTTTATTAGGAAAAGTGAAGCTAGAGCGTCCTGTAGATACAGCGATGCGAGTAGTCATGACAGAAGCGGATCTTAACCAAACGCTAAACTCAGATGCTATCCACAAATACCTATCTCCTTGGGAACTGGATGTCGAAGGTGAAATTGTGACTGTGGAATTGCAGCAGCCAATGGAGATCCGGTTGTTGAACGGTGGCAAGATCCAATTTGCGGGAAACTTATTGTGCAGAGAGAACCATCAAGAGCAGCGCAGCCAATTTTCGGCTGTAATCTTGCCTAGAACTAACGATCGCCCTGTTTTACTAGAAGAATTTCGCTGTCATCCCGGTCAAGGTCTACCCTTCAGCCTCACCTTTGTCTTCTTTCAAAAGCTCAAGGAGCTGCTAGAGGTGCCTTATTTTGAGTGGCAAGGCATCGTGTGCCAAATTCAACACTTGGAGGTGCAACCAGGTAATCTGGTGTTACAGCTTGAAGCTCATGTCTATCAAATCCCTTCTGCCGGAACCGATGCTCTATGAAATTTGTTTCTGATCCCCCGATCGCCGTCAAGATTCGCCAAATGCAACAGCGAGTTCGGTGGCAAGACCCACTGGTGCTAGAGCGAGGCATTGACCAAACTCGGCTAGCGATCGCAGATAGTGGATCGGAGGATACAGAGTTTTCTTTTATGGTGGTAGGGGATAGTGGCTCTGGGCAGCATCGCGGGCATAACCCCCAGCGGCGAGTGGCGGAGCAGATGCTGGAGCAGCAAGATTGCCGTTTTGTACTGCATACAGGCGATGTGATCTATTTAGTCGGCTCTAGCGAGTATTATCTGAAAAATTTCATTGAGCCGTATCGTGAGTTTTTAGTCGGGGGGGAGCGACCGGAAAAGATTCCTTACGATCGCATGGTGTTCAATCTCCCTTTTCTCCCTACTCCTGGCAATCACGATTATTATGATCTCCCGTTAGGCTTGGGCCTACTGGTACAGGCAACCCTACCCTTTCGTCGCTTACTACAATCGCACTTAGACTTTGATATGGGTTGGCGGGGTTCTGGGCAAGGCAAGGTGTATGCCCACGCCTTTTTAGACTGCTTAAACCGACTGGGTACGCCTCAAGCGATCGCCCAACATTTGGATCATCATTATACCGAGAAAACAGAGACAGGCTTATGTCTACGTTATGAGCCTAAAGAATTTACACGGCTACCCAATCGCTATTACACCTTCCGTTATGGCGGTGTTGATTTCTTTGCGCTCGACTCTAATACATTTAATGTGCCGCTACCGTTACCTAAGACAGGGGAAGGAGAAGCTTATCGCCAAGCGCTAGAAAAACAACGAAATGAATTAGAGCAGCAAAACCAGCAAATATTGGCTACTTCTACGACACTAAAGCCCGATCAACCAGAACAAGCTGAGCAGCTAGATGATCTGCGTACCAAGCTAGAGCAATTGGAAGAAGCCAAGTTGGATATTGAAAAACAATTAGCGGCAGATAGCACGACTGTCGTGGACCATGAGCAACTGAATTGGTTGAAGCAACGATTGGTTGAGTCTTGGCACACAGACTCAGTGCGAGGGCGTGTAATCTACTTTCATCATCCCCCCTATGTGACAGAAGCGACTAAATGGTACCAAGGGCAGACATTAGCCATTCGTCATCGCCTACGCCAAGTCTTAGATGCAGTGGCGGCTGAGATTGGTGCAGGAGATGCCTTAACAGAAACTCTGCGCGATCGCCCCTTGGTAGATTTAGTTCTCAACGGCCATGCTCACTGTCTAGAATATCTCCGCACGCTCAATACAGGTCATGCCGATTCGCATCTTAACTGGATTGTATGTGGTGGTAGCGGCTTTAGTTTGCGTCGCCAAAGAACGGAAGGGCCAGAATTGCGAGAACCGATTGGCACTGTGGTCAACAATGATGAGCACCTAGTTGCGCGATCGCTCCTCTATGTAGGACGTACCGGATTAGGCACTCAAAAGCGCCGCCCTTACTCGTTTTTGCGGATCGATATCAAAGAAGGTAAGCCGCTTAAATTTGTGATTCGGCCCTTTGTGTCGGAGTGGGCGCAACGGCAATGGAAGAACTACGCGATCGAGCCTTTCACGATTTAATCGGTTTTGGGGGCAGATGCCCCCTGAGTTCAGTTCTAAGCCTGAGATTGCAAATATAGATAGAAATAGTAAGTTGCCATCGGAATCACAGTTGCGGCAACCAACAAGCCGATCACCCAAACCATTGCACTACCACGCTCTTGCTCCGTCTGCTCCGCAGTGGCAAATGTACCTTCTGTCCGCACATTATCTACCACCTGGGGAGGTCCCGGATCAGGTCGTCCCGATAGTACTGCTACCAAGCGATCGCTAGTATCCAAAAATGCCTGGTTATAATTATCACCCTGCACTAGAGGCACCAAGAGCGTTTCTTGAGCCACACTTTCAGCGATCGCATCTGACATTACCGTTTTTACTTGGTCGCCCGTACGAATCGCCGATTGATTTGTCACCTTATCTAGCACCAGCAATGTTTGATTAGCTTGAACCTCAGGGGTCGGAAACCACTTTTCAAACAGCTTGTTTGTAAACCCTCCTGGGTTCTCGTCGTAGTCGAGGCGACGGATAATCACTAGTCGAACCTCGTTCCCCGTTTGCTTCGATAAATCTTCTAGCTCTTTCGTAATTTTGCCTTCATTCAGGCGACTGACTACATCAGCTTGATCCAGCAATAGTGCGTCTGGAGGTGAACTGGGCATCTCATAAATTCCAGTGGCGATCGCGGGTAAGGCCACTAATTGCACAGCCAACGTCATTAGCACTAGGGATAGAACCAATCGTTGAAGCGAGGCACTCCAACGGCGAATGTGAATGAAGAACTGTCTCATACGCACGTATCTCTAAACCAATCTTTTCACCATACACCGCTTAGCTAAACCATGAACAATTATTACAGAGATTAAAGGATGAAAACAGACCTAACCGAGAACGCAGTCAGAGAGCCTGCCAACGAATAGAGTTGAGAGTATAGGCACTTTTTAAGCAAAGTCTCTACAACTCTTTACCCAAAAAATCGCTTAAGGAGTTCTGATCTATAGGCTACAGCGACGTTTCAAGCTTACCTTCTACTAACATAGTTGAAGCAAATATAATTAATTTCCAAGTTTGGATTTCCAAATTACTTGCCTACACCATTAGAATGATAAATTTTCTCTTTTCAGCCTTAATTATCAATCCTAAGTCAGAGGAAGCAATAGACTCATTTTTCTAGGCTATAAACAACAAGTGAAGAACTTGTAATAATTTGCATTTCAATAAAGTTTAATACCTGTCAGAACAAGGAGCTTTCTATGGCAAACAAGAAGGAAGAAAAAGGCAAACAGGGCTTTGCCTCCATGGACGAAAAGAAGCAGCGCGAGATTGCCAGCATGGGTGGAAAAGCGGCCCATGAAAAAGGAACTGCTCATGAATTTACTCCTGAAGAAGCCAGAGAAGCAGGCCGTAAAGGTGGCGAAGTTGTAAGCCAAGACCGCGATCACATGGCAGAGATTGGTCGAGAGGGTGGTCGTAATAGCCACAAAAATCGCTAGGCCCAAGGCATGAATTCACTTAAATTTTGATATAAAAGCTCCGGTGATCGCTGGGGCTTTTATGTTGAATTAGAAACGATTGACGGTTGACCTCAATGATCAATTAGTTTTTCACATTAAAAAGCGATCGCTTGAAATATCTTGAACTAAAGTTGTCCTATTTCTCTAATGGTTCTTCTAATAAACCAGTACAAATCTGACTTAAAAGATCCGTCGTTGGGGGCAGAAATGCAGTGATTTTCCCTGCTCCATGCGGCATTTTTTGATACTTACTTAACATTTTTTAATATTTATTTAATTGCGATCGCGATTAGCTATCACATTCACCCAACTGGTTCCTTCAGATGGGCGAAATACAATACCCGTAGTGACATACTCCCACATTCTATGCGTCAGCATAGAATGTGGGCTTCTCAGTGACTCCTGCGATTGCATGGGACGTTACCTGAGCTTTATTGACGCAATGCCCTACCGCCAAGTGCTTAATATTGATAGCTGCATTATGGTCACGGTCAATCGTTAACCCACACTCAGGACAGGCGTGAAGTCTGTCCTTTAGTGTTTTTGGAACTTTTGTACCGCATCCAGAGCAGTTCTGAGAGGTGCCGCTGGGATTCACTGCAACTGTCATCAACCCGGCTCTTTCAGCCTTGATTGAGAGAATTGCGAGGAATTGACCCCACCCAGCATCGCTGATTGACTTTGCCAGTCTCGACTTAGCCAGCCCCTTGATATTCAGCTTTTCATGTGCGACGTGTTTCCCTTGAGACAAAAGCTTTTTGGCGGTCTTGTAGTGAAAGTCTTTGCGTTGATTGGCGACTTTTAGATGTGCCCTGGAAACCCGCTTAATTGCTTTCTTGCGACGGTTAGAACCTTTCTGCTTGCGGGAGAGCGATCGCTGCAACCGCTTCAGGCGCTTCTCTGATTTACGGTAGGGCTGAGGGATGACTACTTCTTTGGCTGAATCATCGACCAGAAACGACTTCAAGCCGACATCAATCCCGATGGTGTTTTCCATCACTGGATCGTCGGGCGAGAAGACAGGTATAGAAGCATCTTCAAGGCTTAACGTCACATACCACCCGTCAGCCTTGTGGGTAACAGTGGCAGTTTTAATCTTGAATCCATCGGGTAAGGGGCGATGCTGAATCAGCTTAACCTTGCCCAGTTTCGGCAGTGTGACGAACTTGCCATCCCCACAGTCTGGCTTGATCTGCGGCAAGGTAAATGACCTGTAGCGGCCTTGACCCTGGAATCGTGGCTTGCCTGACCTGTGGCCATTGCTATCCCCCTTCAGCCACCGCTCAAACGTCTTTTTGACTCGCTCCACACAGTTTTGAAGCACCTGTGAGTGAATGGCTCCATACTCAGGAAATAAAGCCTTGCTGTTCACCAAGTCACGTTTTTGGCTGTAGAAATCAGGTTGATCCTTCAGCTCAGGTAAGTAGCAGAGTAGGGGGCAAGCATTCACATCACAGCGATTTTGCTCCCACCAGTTGAACCGCTCAGCCAGCCTGTAGTTATATTGCCGACGCAATCGTTCCAGCCAGTCCTCCATCATGGCTTGCTGGGCTGTGTTTGGGCGTAAGCGATACTGGTACGCAATCCTCATACAATGAGTGTACCATGATTCAGTTACGGTGATTAGATGAAAGACGATTTCGTTTCTAGTGGCAGAGCCATCTCTGACCTAAGAAGTATCTTTGGACTATGGAATTGAGCTGAGAGGGCCAACATCATGGCAGAGAAACTCTTGCTAGCAACGCTCATCACTGGCTTGCTAAGTCTAGGCTTGAGAACGGCTGAGACCGCAAACACTGTAGCTCCCTCGTTCTTAAGCTTTGGCATGACTTCTGACGCGACGATGCCTGTTTATCCTTGAGTTGCGTAAAAGCTAGCTTGCAACAAATGGCCTAGGTAAGGACGTTTCAGGTGGGGCGATCGCTACTCTGAGATCACAGGCTGAAATCACACTCTGAGACCAGGCTCTGAGATCAGTGGTTTAAGGTAGCAATGTAAATTTCCGTACAATCTATACACAGCGTACTGATGCAAGGGAACTCTAGAACTGAGTGGAGTTCAGACAAACCTGCGGAGGTACAGCAGATGTACGACTACGAGCTGCTACAACGGTACTTAGAAGGCCAACGGGACTTCCATGCAGTTAATCTTAGTCGGCTTAACTTAGCAGGCGCTTCAAGCCAGTCTGAGAGCAGCCAACTTAAAAGGAGCTAATTTATCGGGTGCTGAGTTAGCGGAGGCAGATTTTCAGCAAGCCATCTATGATGCAGCCACCCAGTTTCCACTCGAATTTGATCCAGCCGCCCAGGGAGCATACTACGAGGACGAGCTAGTCTCGGCTTGAAACGGTCTTGAAAGAGTCTTGAATGATCTGGGTTTGAGGTAGCTCACAACTGAGATCACCCTAAGACGGAGGTAAATCAGCGACTCCATCACTATGATAAAAGGCCATAACACCTCCACCTAAAAATTAATTTTATGTCTTTTGCTCAAGCTCATCGCCAAAATAAACGCATCTTGATTGTCGATGACATTGCTGATAATTTATCTCTTTTAGAAGCAATTTTGCTCGAAGAGGGGTTTGAAGTTGATAGCGCGAAAAGTGGTAAAGCCGCATTAGCGATACTTGAATCTTCTATCCCAGATCTAGCGCTGATTGACGCCATGATGCCTGGTATGGATGGCTACGAATTGACTCGGCGGATTCGGCAAGATCAGAGCCTACCGTTTATCCCTGTGATTCTAATTACAGCGTCTGAAGATGCTAGCGCTCCAGAAGGATTGGACTTAGGAGCGAATGATTTCATCCGCAAACCGATCGAGTATGACGAGTTAATAGCAAGAATTAACGCATTTTTGCGTTTGAAAGACACCATGAGTCCTGCGCAATAGTGTTTTGTGGTCAGGTTTCGTAGTCAAGTTTCATGGAGAGTTTCATGGAGAGTTGGTTTTTCGCGCTTTTGGAAAGCCAAACTCTCTATGAAACCTTAGGTTATCTGGGTTTTGACCTCTAGGGGCAAAATTACAGTGAAGGTAGATCCGACTCCAACCTCTGATGCCAGCGAAATCTTACCTTGCATCAGATTAACGAGCTGTAAGACGATCGCCAAACCTAAACCAGTACTGTCCGGGACATGCACGTTGTTGTTCTCAGCTCGATAAAAGGGATCAAAGACTAGCAACTGTTCTTCTGGAGAAATCCCAATCCCTGTGTCCTTGACGACAAGCGACCATTGGCGATCGCCTAAGGTCTGGCAGGTGAGCCAAATGGTGCCCGACTCAGTATAGCGAATCGCATTACTCAAGAGGTTGGTGAGAATTTGCTGTAGGCGCAGCGGATCTGTGAGTATTGTTTCGGGGGCGCGATCGCAATCAACCACAACCTCTAAGGATTTGGTATCCGCTAGAGGAGTGAGCATCTCCACCACATCCTTGACGATGTAACGCACCTCCGTTGCTTCTAAATGCAACTCCATCTTCCCTGCCTCATAGCGGGAAATTTCTAGGGCATCATTGATTAAGCGCAGTAGTCGCCTACCATTGCGTAGCACTTGTTCAATGTGCTCTAAGTGAGGCGTGGCATCTCGCGGCTCAGGAGCTTTCCGAGAAGCCCGCAAAACCAGCTCTGAGTATCCAATGATGGAGTTGAGGGGATTTTTCAGCTCATGAGCTAACTGCGACAGATTATCTTGATTAGCCTTCACTAAGCGAGTTAATTCCTGATTAGTCAGTTCTGCTTGGCTTTGGAGTTGCTGCAACTCACACAAGCGTTCCTCCACATAGCTGTTAAAGCACTGGGTAATCGCTTCATCAATGGTCGTGTCAATCAAGTTGTAGACTCGCATCACTTCCGGCACCGTCCCCTCTAGGAAATCAATCTCTAGAGTCGAAAAAATGACCCGCCGTAAGAGGTGATACTCTCGGGCAATCTCGTTGGGTGCAAAACCTTGAGCCGCCCGCAAAGTCCCATGCGCCAAACTTCTGCAGACAATAAATTGAATATCACTGTCTTGAGAATGGGAGAGCACACTGACCATTGCAACGAGCACTTCAGGCAGATGATCCCGAATCGCCGAGCGTGGCAACTCATCAGCCGCTGGAATCTGTCGATCCTGGTGAACTGCATCGATCCAGTTCTGGACAATGGTGTCTCGTTTGTTGGCTAGCGATTGACTAAAATCCATCGTGCCTCAAGTTAAGAAGATGGGGCAGACCTTTGACCTCATTCTATTTGACCTCATTCTAATTGAGTAGTCACCTGATCAACTGCGCGATCGCCCCCTTAGAATAAGGCCAATTCCCCTTGTGCTTGCGCTGATCCAGCAACTAACCCAGTATGACTCTAATTCTCACCAATGATGACGGTATCGATGCCCCTGGAATCCGAGCGTTGCAAAAGGCAGTGAATGGAGCAGGGGTAGTTGTGGCCCCCAAACTGGAGTGGTCTGGCTGTGGGCATCGGGTCACGACTACCACTCCGATTCACATCGAGCAGCGATCGCCCGCCGAGTATGCGATCGGAGGCACCCCTGCCGATTGTGTCCGTGTCGGCATCAGTCATCTCTTTCCCAAAGTCCAGTTTGTCCTCTCTGGAATCAATGCTGGGGGAAACTTGGGCGCAGATGTCTATATTTCTGGAACCGTTGCCGCCGTCAGAGAAGCAGCACTACACGGAATTCCAGGGGTTGCCATATCTCATTACCGCAAAGGTAGACGCCCTGTGGACTGGGATAGAGCCGCTCGTTGGACTGCCCAAGTCTTGGTAGAGCTGCATCAACGCCCCCTAGAACTGGGTAGATTTTGGAATGTCAATCTCCCTCATCTAGAACCAAGTGATCCTGATCCAGAAATGGTGTTTTGTGATTCCTGCAAGCAACCCTTACCCATTGACTATGGGGTCGAAGGAGATTCTCTGATTTATAAAGGAGAATACTCGAAGCGCGATCGCACCCCCGGAAGCGATGTGGATGTTTGTTTCTCTGGCAAAATTGCCATAACTCAACTCCACCTATAATCTTTAATATTGGTTCAATTCCTAACTTAAGGGTGATTAATCGTAGGTATGCCGTTTTTGTAGCAGCGAAATCTGCGCTGATTGGTGGATTTATAACTTCATCACGAAAGTTAATATCAAGAGAATGACAGCCCAAAGTTTTGCAGAGGAGCAATTCCAATGAATAACTTAGAGCAAAGAGTGTTGGATGTAGTTCAGCGCCGTCCAGTTTGGAGCGCCACGATGATTGCATACCAGCTAAATTATCCCCAACAAGACGTAAAAGTTGCCATCGATCGCCTAGTTAAAACGGGGAAACTTCAGAGTGCATAAATCTAGGCTATGGTGAAAAACCTGCAACTCTCTTTTTCAACCCTTCTCTGCTCGGAGAGGGGTTTTGAGCTATTTATCCAGGGAGTAAGTCTCTCAACTCCTGATTCCTGGCTTCTGGTTCCTAACCCCTGATTCCTAACTTCTCCCCTCCCACGTCCTAAGATAATAAAGCTGTGTTATGAGGGATGTGGAGCATGCGAATTTTGATCATGGGTGGTACTCGATTTATCGGGGTTTACCTGACCCGGATTCTAGTTGAGCAGGGTCATGAAGTGGTTTTGTTTAATCGAGGGAATAAACCTGCTCCGGTAGCGGGGGTGCAGCAAATTCATGGCGATCGCACAAATCCTGCTCAACTCAAGGAAAAATTAGCCACAGAATCATTTGATGCCATCTTTGATAACAACGGTCGAGAGGTGAGCGATACTCAACCGTTAGCGGAACTGTTCAAAGATAAAGTGCAACATTTTGTCTATATGGGTTCGGCGGGTGTGTATTTGAAATCAGATCAAATGCCGCATGTGGAAGGAGATGCGGTAGATCTTAAAAGTCGGCATCGGGGTAAGCATGAGACAGAAGCTTATCTAGCAGAACAGGGATTACCGTTTACCTCAATTCGTCCTACTTATATCTACGGCCCGCAAAACTACAACGACTTAGAAGCTTGGTTTTTTGACCGCATTGTTCGCGATCGCCCGATTCTGATCCCAGGACACGGGCTGCACCTGACGCAACTAGGGCATGTGCAGGATTTAGCTCAAGCAATGGTAAATGTGTTAGGCAACCCCGCAGCAATCGGACAAATTTACAATGTCTCTGGCGATCGCTATGTTACGTTTGATGGTTTGGCGCGGGCTTGTGCTGTAGCTGCGGGTAAGTCTGCGGATGCGGTTGAAATTGTGCATTACGATCCCAAACAGTTTGATTTTGGTAAGCGGAAAGCCTTCCCCCTCCGAGCCCAACACTTCTTTGCCTCTGTGCAGAAGGCGATCGCCGAACTTAACTGGCAGCCCAAGTTTGATCTAGTTTTTGGTCTGCAAGACTCGTTTCACCAGGATTATCTCGTCTCCGGTCGGAACAAAGCAGCAGTAGACTTTTCCGTGGATGACGAGATCTTGGGCGCATGAAACGTTTACACTATTTGGCTTTGGTTGGGGCGATCGCTCTGGGGACAGCTTTACGCTTCTGGAATTTGGATGCCAAACCCCTCTGGCTGGATGAAGTGATTACGGCCATTTTTAGCTTTGGTCGCAGCTACTATGATGTGCCGCTGAATGTGCTGTTTCCCCATACGGTTTTGGAGCAGGTGTTTACGCTCAAGGCGGGGGTTAGTTGCCCGCAAATCGCCCAAACTGTCAGCACAGAATCTGTGCATCCACCGCTGTTCTTTTGCTTGCTGAATGGCTGGTTGCAGTGGATTAATCCATTGGCGCAGTCGTGGGTATGGAAGCTGCGATCGCTCCCTGCTTTATTTGGGGTTGCGGTAATCATAGCCATCTATGGCCTAAATCGGGTCGCTTTCTCTCCCAAAGCAGGATTGATGGCAGCAGCTCTGATGGCGGTATCTCCTTTTGCGGTTTATCTCTCCCAAGAGGCGCGTCACTACACTTTGCCGATGTTGTTGATTACGCTGGCACTGTTGGGGTTAGTGCAGATGCAACAGGATCTGTGGCGATCGCGGCGGATCAGACCATTGCCTTGGCTCGGTTGGATTTTGGTCAACGGCATTGGCTTCTATATCCATTACTTTTTCTTGTTAGCGTTTGTGGGGCAAGTGGTTACCCTAGTCGGGGTGGCAGTTTGGCAACGCTCCAGAATCTCTCGTTATCATTGGGGAGCGATCGCCCTAGCCATTTCTGGTGTGGCGTTGAGCTATCTCCCTTGGATTCCAACATTACTTAGCCACACAGGTCGTCCAGAGACTGATTGGCTATCTCCTTTTCAACCCAGTTGGCTCGACAAACTGGCACCGCTCTACCAACTACCTGCGGCTTGGTTGATCATGGTGGTCTCCTTTCCTGTCGAGAATCAACCGCTCTGGATCGCGATTCCAGCCGCTCTACTAATGTTGGTGTTTGCAGTCTGGTTGGGGCGATATGCTATTCGTGGCTTGAAACAGTTGTGGAGAGAGCCAGAAACCCATTTGGCTACGATCACCCTAAGTAGTTTTATCCTTTGTGTGGTACTGGAATTTTTGGGGATTGTTTATGTCTTGGGTAAAGACATTACAGTGGTGCCTCGCTACAACTTTGTCTACTATCCAGCAGTTTGTGCTTTGCTGGGAGCCAGTTTAGCTCGGCTGTTTCAAAATCATCCCTGGCCTGAAAAAATATCTTGGCAGCACTACTGGACAGCCTACCGAGTTCAGCTTAGTGTCTTATTGGTCGGCTTCCTCAGTTGTATCTTTTTAGGACTGGGTTTAATCTTTCAGAAACCCTACCAGCCACAACGAGTCGCTGAAAATTTTCTGCTAGAACCCGCTAAACCTTTGGTAGTCGTGACGGGGTATGACACGCTCTTGGAAGTGGCGCTAGGACTCAGCTTTGACTTAGAAGTGCATCGGCGATCGCTCATCTTGCCAGACATCAACCAAAACATCTCCTTTGGTTTCTTGAGTCGCCAACCGACCTACAGCCAATTTTGGCAAAATCTAGCGAATGTCCAGCCGCCTGTCTCTAGTTCACCGAACTTGTGGATTGTCGGTAGTGGTTTAAGGCGTCAAGAATTTCCAGAGCAGCTGAGTTTACCGAGCCAATCTAATTTGAAAGCTGAAGTGGTGACTTGCGATCGCGACGAAGAGAACTATCATCGTATTGGCGTGCCCTATCAACTCTATCGTTGCGCTGCTAGATAACCTGCTGAGTCTATGAATCTAGTTATCAGGATTTTGTTTTGGCTGCTGTCGCTAGTTGGTAGTCTACTGATGCTTTTCCTCATTCTCCTAGGGATGGCACCTGGAGTAAAACCACTGGACTTCACTGGATTTTTGCTTTACGGCCCTGGCCCTGGCTTTTTATGGCTTCTCGGATTGTTGCTCTTGGCTTCAGTGCTACAGATTTGTAGCTTAGCCTTAGGGTTTAGACGGCAACGCCATCCGAGCCAACTATCTAACCGACTTTCCTGGATTGGCCTGATCCTTCTTTTAATACTTGAGGCAGTGATGATTGCTGACTTCCAGGAATTATTCTGAATGCTAGTCTAAAGACTACCTCCATCTGAACTTTTGCTCTACCTGAGCCTATGTCTGAAACTTCTCCCGCTGTAGTCCGTAAGTCTAGCACTACCGAACATGCTCTAGCGCTGAGCGATCGCCGGATTCGCTATACAGCCTCAGCCGAGTGGCAAACTCTGTTTGACCAAGAAAAGCCTGTGGCGGAAATGTTCCATGTCGCTTACCTGGCTGAAGCGGATGAAGCAACGGCTCGCCCTCTGACTTTTGTGTTTAATGGTGGGCCTGGGGCTGCTTCTGCCTATCTACACATGGGTGCGTTAGGGCCAAAGCGGATCTACTTTGATACCAATGGTGGTTTGCCAAAACCTCCGGTACGATTAGTCGATAATCTTGAAAGTTGGCTCAGTTTCACGGATTTGGTGTTTATTGACCCAATTGGGACTGGTTTTAGCCGCAGTTTACCAGCGGATAAAGATAAACAGGATAAGTCGGGTGAGTCAGCTAATTCTCAAGAAAGCGATAAACCCAAGGAAGTGGAGTTTTGGGAAGTTGAGCGAGATTTGAAGGCGTTAGGAGAGTTTATCCAAAGATTTCTCTCGCGCCGCAAACGTTGGTTGTCTCCCATCTTTATCGCCGGAGAAAGCTATGGTGGCTTCCGGGTGGCTAAGTTGGCTCGCAAGCTACAGCAAGAGTTTGGCATTGGTCTTTCTGGAGCGATCTTAATCTCTCCTGCCTTAGAATTCAGCTTACTAGGCGGTAATGATTACAACCTCACCTCTTGGGCGACTCTATTGCCTTCCTTGGCCGCAGCCGCAGCTCATCATGGACGCGCTCAGTGGGCTGGAGAACCGGGAGATCTATCTACCCATATGGCCGCAGCCGAACTTTTTGCCCGTAAGACGCTAATTCCGCTACTAGCAATGGGAGATGCCCTGAGCACCGAGGAACGTCAAACAGCCTATCAGCAGATCGCTAATTTGATTGGCTTGCCGCTGTCTTTGGTAGAGAGACAGGCGGGGCGGGTTGATATTGAAGTCTTTTCGAGAGAACTGTTGCGCGATCGCCAGCGGATTGTTGGTTTGTATGATGCCTCCATTACCGCGATCGATCCCTTTCCCGATCGCACCGTTTACCAAGGCATTGACCCCACTCTAGATGGACTCGATCGCCTGTTTACAGGAGCGATCAACAGTCACTTGCGCGATACCTTGGGTGTGGAAACAGACTTAACTTATCATCTCCTCAATTTGGAAACTTTCAAAGCTTGGCAGTTTGACCTCAAGGGAGAGTTGAAACAAGGCTTCATTGGTGCAGTCGATGACCTGCGGGTAGGAATGACGCTAAATCCTTATATGCAGGTGTATATCACCCACGGCTTTTTTGATTTAGTCACTCCCTATTTTGCCTCAAACCATCTAGCGGATCTCATGAAGCTCAACCCTGAAATTCGCCCTAACTTGACACTAAAACATTTTCAGGGTGGACATATGTTTTATAGCTGGGATGACTCGCGCCAGCAGTGGTTTACAGAGATGCAGACTTTCTACAGAGAGGCGATCGCCTAAGGGAAGCTGATTAGCGACGGGCTTCTGCGGTAGTAAATTCTTGGGCAAACTTCTCGATGCTCTCTGGGCTGAAAAGATTGAGATACTTCTGAACGATCGCTGGAGTCAAAAGTTGTAGCATCAAGCGGTTTTCTACCCAGAACTCAACCACATCAAACAAGCCATCTTGGTTAGCTGGAAATACGCGCCAGCCTTCCCGTTCACCAATTCTTTCGATTTCTTCTAAGCTGATAGGTACAGAAAAAGCAGTGATCAAGTTCTGAATTGAGCTATATTCGCTCCTAATGAGGCTGACGCCCAAAAACAGATTAAAATTCAGCAGAATGAAACGAAGCGTTGTTAGCTGACCAGCGATCGCCAATAGAGGAGCCTTTTGTGGATTTCAAACACTTTGTGAATTTCCGACTGCTGAGAAAAGAAGCTAATCTGCTCTATAAATCTCTCTCGCCACTCTTGAGCGTAGATAATAGATTTGGCGATGCGATCTTGATGGACTTAGCAAAAATTGTACAAGTCTGTGGACGCAGCACTGGTAGGTTAAGTTCTGCGGAATTACTGGCCTATTTGGTAATTTATGCCCTAATTAAGCAAGATGCGGATAAACTCAATGCTGCCGTTAATCTATGGGAAACTTCTACGGAAGCGCAGTTGCAATATCAAAAAATCACGTTGCAGCTCCTGCTAGATTTCACTAAAGATCAACAGCCTGAACAATTGATTTTGCCTTCCATTTTGAATCAATTAGATGAGGAGAAAGGAACAAACTATTTGGGAGAGATGATCAATGCCATCTACAAGTTTGCTCAGGTTATTATTAAAGCTGATAATGCCGTAGATTTGCAAGATTTAGAATCTTTGTCTTTAATTTGGCAACTATTACACTCCTATCAGAAGCTAGAGAATTATCAAGCAGGATTAAAAGCTGTTTCTCACCTTGCTCCAATTACACAAAGCTCTACATCAAGCTCTAACCCAAATTCGGCAAACCCTGAAGCCACCGCAACTCAAGCCACGGATAATCCAGAAGAAATTCTGGAGCAGGCACTAGCTGAGTTGAATGATTTGATTGGGATGGAAAATATTAAAGAAGAGGTCAGAACTTTAACTAATTTCCTCAAAATCCAGAAAGTACGAGCTGAGCGAGGTTTAGCTCAAACTTCAGTATCCCTCCATGCGGTATTCTGTGGGCCACCTGGAACCGGGAAAACCACTGTAGCTCGGTTAATGGGGCGGATCTATCATGGACTTGGGTTTCTGAAGAAAGGGCATTTAGTAGAAACCGATCGCACAGGTTTAGTAGCGGGTTATGTGGGCCAAACAGCCCAGAAAGTAGATGAATTAATTAACTCGGCTCTAGATGGAGTTCTGTTTATTGACGAAGCCTATGCCCTAGTTCCTAAAGAAGCTGGACGCGATTTTGGTCAAGAAGCGATCGATGTTTTGCTCAAACGGATGGAAGATTATCGCGATCGCCTAGTTATTATCGTGGCAGGTTACACCGATGAAATGACCACTTTTATTGAATCTAATCCTGGCTTAAAATCTCGGTTTAATCGCTATTTTTACTTCAACCACTACAAGCCAGAAGAGTTACTTGCCATTTTTGAAAAGATGTCTGGCAAAAGCCATTTCCGCCTGACTTCCGCCACCAGAGAGAAGCTGCAAATGCTGTTTTCAGAACTCTATACCAATCGAAATCAGACCTTTGGTAATGCTAGAGTTGTGCGTAATTTGTTTGAGAAGAGTATTGAACAACAAGCCAATCGGTTAGCTGTCCTGTCATCACTGGATGACGAGGTGCTCACGACCTTGCTTCCAGAAGATATCCCGGTTAACGTGGTTAAAGTCCATGCGGGCAAGCTGGACTGGCAAAACTTAACTACTTAAACAACGGTATCATCCAGGCTGCAATCAGGCTGAAAAAGATAGCCATCTCTAGCCCTCCTAAAGAGTGCGAGAATAAAGACCAGGCTGACCAGGAACCTTGGCGGACACTTGACCACCATTGCGACACATGGCTAGACCATAGAGTTGGGCTATCCTGCTCACGGAATTGCCATTGGAGCATAGACAGCAGGAGGGATACTCCACCCACTTTGGCAGTCATCAACAGGTGAAGGGCGATCGCCGCTACCATCAACACCCAGGCTATTAAGTGAGCATAGTACCAGGTATGATTTAATTCTCCTTTTGGCAACCAAGTTTCATCCATCATTTTGCCGCTAAAGAGAGCAAACGTTAATGCCAGCAGGGCAAATGTATTGGCAAAACGGTTGAGGGTATACCACCAGATCGGCTTACCAACCTGTGTTAGTTTGGCGAATGAATCAGGCTGAACCAACCGCTTCCGTCCTTGATGGCAGGAGTAGATGACAAACGCCGGAAATATCAACAACGTATAGAGCCCAAAGGTTCCATGTATGCCTTCAATCTCTCGGAAGGAGGGGAGCGGAATAGTTCCCCAACGGCCATCATAGGTGTTGTATGTCCAGAAAGCTGTCAGAATGGCGGTGACTAGAAACAGACCCGTGAGACCATGCAACAAGCGAAAGAGAAACGGTTGATAAGGTTGATTAGATTTCATCTGTGTCACCGGAGGAATCAGTCTTTCACCAACTGTTAGATAAGGTTTTTCAAGGCGATCGCGATGACAAAATGCCGCGATGACAAAACGCTGCATCTGTTGGATG
This sequence comes from Trichocoleus desertorum ATA4-8-CV12, assembly GCA_019358975.1. NCBI lineage: Bacteria > Bacillati > Cyanobacteriota > Cyanophyceae > Leptolyngbyales > Trichocoleusaceae > Trichocoleus > Trichocoleus desertorum. Next base: position 87,838 of record JAHHIL010000004.1, on the reverse strand, counting down.
TAGCCAAGCGATCGCCCTAAAACAATTAAGTCAAGGCTGGGATAGCCGCAGCAGAGCGTGACAGAGCCATTAAATTGCAAAGCTTGTAAACGGCCCTCGCGCCGACATTGCCATCCCACTCATCATCGCCAACTTCGCAAACATCAAAGCCGATGATTTCCCGACCACTATTGACGACTTCTCGGAATAGACAAAAAGCTTGCTCTAATTCCAAACCACCAGGAACGGGAGTGCCAGTGTTGGGACAGAGCTTAGGGTCTAGACCGTCGGCATCAAAGCTGATGTAAACCTGATGCGGCAGCTCAGCCACCATCTGTTGGCACAGTTCTAACCAAGGCACACCTGCATAAAGTTTTTGCTTCAGCATGGGATCGTAGTAGGTCGAGATCCGTCCACCAGATTGCTGAATTAGATTAACCTCATCGTGGCAAAAGTCTCGGATGCTAACCTGAACCAGCTTCGAGACTTGAGGGACTTTCAGCGCATTGAACATAATCGAGGCATGGGAATATTCAAAGCCTTCATAAGCTTGACGTAGATCGGCATGAGCATCGATGTGGAGAATGCCAAAATCTGCATAACGCTTGCCTAAAGCCTGAATACAACCCAGAGGAACGCTGTGATCGCCACCAATCACTGCTACTTGCTTGCCTTGATCCATTGCCGTTTTTGCTTGCTCAAACAGCCATTGATTGACGGCTTCGCATTCTTGATTCACCCTTTGCAATAGCTGCGCCAACTCTGGCTCATCTTCAATTTGTTTCCCTTGCTCCATATGAGCAATGATGCGAGTCGCCTCTTGCCGCAGCATTTCGTTTTTCTGCTGGATTTGCTCTGGAATTGGGGCCATAAAGATACCTTGCTTCCAGCCATCCGGATCATCGAAATCATAGATATCTAATTGGCGAGAAGCTTCTAGAACTCGCTGTGGGCCTGAGGCTGTCCCTGCTCCATAGGAAACGGTGACTTCCCAAGGAACACCAAATACAATGGTTTGAGCAGATTCGTAGTCAAAGGGCAGACCTAAGAGATTGCCGTTGTCGAGGCCAATATCGTTAGGGTTGAAGTTTTGCAGAATTTCTTCTCTAGTAGGCATGGGGCAGTTCCTGAACTAAGCTGGGGTAGCAACTGGCGGGAGAGGGAGAAAAATGAAAAGCGCACCGTTAAATTCAATGCTTTCCTAGTCTATATTTCCCTGAAACGAAGCAACAGGGTGGATTAGCGTAGAAGTGGTGAGAATTCCGCACTTGAACGACTTTATGAGTCTAGATATGGTTAACTCGGTTTCAACAGTTTGGAGTGGTTATCATGCTGACAAAGACGCTTTAAGGGCGGAAATTTGGTCACACCTTAAACAAGCGCAAGCAGCCATTGGAGAACCGTTTGGGCATATCCCTAACTTTGTTGGCGCTGAGCAGGCAGCAGCACAACTCACCGCTTTACCCGCATGGCAACAAGCTCAGGTAATTAAGTGCAATCCAGACTCTGCTCAGATTCCGGTGCGGCTTCGGGCACTCCAAGCAGGAAAACGCCTCTATATGGCTGTGCCACGCTTAACAAATAGCCGTTGTTTTGTTGAGTTGCAAGCTGAAGATTTGCAGCAACGCCAGATTGCTTTAGAAGATGCCGCGATCGCTCGTAAAGCCCTTAGCTATGGCCGTTTGGTCAGCTTTGAGGAAATGCAGGCGATCGATCTGGTGATGGTAGGTTGTGTGGCTGTGACGCAGAATGGTGGTCGCACAGGCAAAGGAGCGGGCTTTGCTGACTTGGAATTAGCCATGCTTCAGGAGTTTGGCTTAGTTCGGCAGGATACACCCATTGTGACAACCGTCCATCCTTTACAGATTGTCGAGTCAGCTCGATTACCTATGCAGCATCATGACTGGCCGCTTAACTGGATTGTGACTCCAGACGCTGCGATCGCGACTCAAAACACTCACCCTCGCCCAATCGGGCTCTATTGGGACGTAATCCGACCCAACCAGTATGAGAAGATTCCCATTCTGCGAAAACTTCAGCATCGCTCCGTTTGAGGCAATTCATATTGAGGCAATTCATAAGCCTCCTAGACCAGGATCAACCCACTAAATCTACCCTCTGATTCAGATCTTGGCTTAGGGGCTACGCTATGCTCAGTTCAGGAGGAGAGTGTCATGGCTCCATTTCGACCCACAAGGCGACAGTTTATCCAAGCGATCGCTGGAGAGGCAAGTGTGCTGGCACTTCTCGGCTGTGTTGAACGCGGTGGGCAAAGCATGGTAACTCTATACACCTTCGGCGATTCGATCTTAGACTGTGCGCGGTACAACGACTACGGTGTTCATCCAGGACAACTGCTGGTTCGCAACGACGATCGCCTGTTCCCAGAATTCCAAGGTCAAGACCTGCAATCACGGGGGCAAGCTCATCTGGAGCACCGAGCCCAAGACGGAGCAACAGTAAGGGCGCTGTCATCCCAAGGACAAGGACTCCGAGTGGAGGGGCCAGCCCTCGCTCTGATCACCATTGGCGGCAACGATCTCCTAGGCGGATTAATTCGGGATACGGGCGCAGGAATCACGACCTTTGGCAAAGCGCTTGACGAATTTGTGCAGAAGCTCCCCGTTCGGCCTGTGCTCTTGGGGAATGTGTACGATCCTACTTTTGGTGATGACGCGCGCAACTTTTTAGGCGTTGATCCCGCGATCGCCCGAACTAATCTCCAACGCATTAATACGGTGATTCAAGAGATTGCTATCCGTTATGGTCAGCTAGTCGATCTGCATGCTCATTTTCTGACGGGCGATCCCTCATGGTTCACAGCCACCATTGAACCGAGCCTCCAAGGAGCATCGGAAGTTCGGCGGGCCTTCTTGCCTTATGTTTTGAAGCACACGTAGCTTGCTGAGTCGGGGGAGCGAGAGTTAGCAGGAGCAATTACGATTTAGGAATAATGGAAATTCCGCCACTCCGTTCTAAAACAGCATATTTGATCTGATCTAGACGCTCTAATCCATTTGATCCACTCCCCGCTCTAAAGAACGGGGATTCGGGACTCAGACAGAGATTGCAGGCTGAGCCTGACTGACATCCCCTAATCCCCAGGTTGAGATCCCAACCTGTTTGATATTCACTGCGGCGTTGTCATCGCGGTCATTCACCGACTGACACGAAGGGCAACGCCACTGTCTGGTTGAGAGTTCCAGCGATTCCAAAACATGTTCACACTTTGAGCAGGTCTTAGAACTGGGAAACCAACGGTCGATATAGGCGACGTGCTTGCCCTTTTTGATGGCGACCCATTCGAGAATTTGCAGGAACTCGCGGAATCCTAGATCACTCACCTTTCGTCCCCAAAGACGCTGCATTCCCTTGAGGTTTAGTGTCTCGAAGTACAGCACATCAAATTGCTCAGTCAGCTTGTGTGCCAACTTCCAGAACCAGTCCCGTCTACGATTAGCGATATCCTCATGCCTGCGGGCCAAGTTGAGCCGAGCTTTTTCACGACCCTGAGAGCCTTTGCGTTTGCGGGAGTGGTGACGGCTAGCCTTCTGAATGGCAGCTAGCGACTGCTTGAAGAACTGGGGTGATTCAATACTGAAGCCCTCAGAGCAAGTGAGGAACGACTTCAACCCAAAATCAAAGCCCGCGATACGACTCGGCGCGACTTCTGGTTCAGGGTATTGGCCTGCGTCTACGACCACCACCATAAACAACTCCCCTAACGGAGTCCGCTTAATGGTCAGAGTCTTGACTTTGCCCTCAATCTCCCTAGAGTTCCAGTATTGATAAACCCGCTCTCCAATCTTGACGCGATTACCCCCCAGGAATTTGTACCCTGCCTGTTTCAGGGTGAATGATTTGTATCGTCTAACTTTCTTGAAACCCGGTGGTCTGACTCCTTTTTTGTGATGCTTAAAAAACAGTTGGTATGCCTGCTCAATGCGCTGACAGACATCCTGTACAGCCTGAGAGCCGACTAATTGCCAGAACACTTTACGCTTCCGTAGCTTGGCAATATGAGATTGAAGTTTCGCACAACTCAAGTACTTGCCCCACATGCGGTAGTAGCGCTTGTGGAGAGCAATGCAGTGGTTGTAGATCACTCCAGCAGCATTAATCGTCCGCTTGAGATAGCGGTTGCGCTGGTGCTGATAGAGCTTGAACTTCAGTGTCTTCATGAGTTCTATGATAACCTATTCGCATAGGCAATGTATAGACATAGAATGAAAAAGACACTCAATATCAGAGTTGAAGAGTCAAGGCTTCAGAAACTACGACAGGTCGCAAAAGTGAGAAAGAAAACCATGACTCAGTTGATTGAGGACTGGATTGATCGCCTACCCAATCCACCAAAGGAGGACACTGCCGAATAAATTCGGCTATTCGCTGATATCCCCCGATTAAAATGCGGGGGCTTTACGCATCACCCTCGTAAAACAACATAGATCCCAATAGCCCGTAGCACCGAGTTCATTGGTTATAGATAAATTCTTTATGGATAAACGAATTGGTTGAGCTTGAGGGTTGCTCCTGAAGTGAGCCCAACCTGACCAGTTTGTAGACCGACTTGCTCAGGCTGTAAATAAAAGGTTACTGCTGTAGGGCGATCGCGGATATTAGCGCGAAAAACATAGGTCAGGCGATCGGAACTCGCTTCCACCCACTCTGGCTGTGGAGTAACCTGTTGCACTTCGGTTGCTTCTAGATAATGGCGGCTTACCCAGACCTTCACCTGACCATTCCGCTCAGTGCCTGCTCCCAAAATGATTTTCAGCTTGGCTGGGGCTTGGAAGCGACTAAAGCGATCGTACTCTAACTGTAGCGAATTGCTTGGACTGCTAGCCTTACCTTGACTTAAGGGGCCTGAGCCAAATAAACCCGCTAATGCACCTAGAACAGTTAATCCCAATCCAATCCAGCTTAGGCGCTGTACTACCCAAGCTCGGCGCTGAAACTCCAAGTCTTGGATGATCTCCAAATCTCCGATTCGCTGAATGTCGTTCATGAAGTTTGACTACTCAAAATCGCCTGTTAGGTCATGTTCAGAAGGATAGCTGTCTCTGATTTATGGGAACGTCCGCCTTAAGAGCTAGTAGCAAATAGCCAGTCAGAAAGTGACCTGATCCGCGATCGCTACTAACAGAATTCCTCCCTATCGCCTACCCATAGGTAGATATACAAACAGAGACTTGATTCGTTACATTCTCTAGAGACTAGTGATGCTAAAACTCATTAAAAATCTATAGAAGTATAAAAAATCCTATGGTAAGCACACCTCCCTCTCAACTTTCCACCGAACAATATGAAGTTACGAATGCTCAGGAGAAAGTTGAATCGCTGGTAGAAGCCCCTAAAACAGATAGCGAAATTGATTTAGAGTTTCTCTACACGAGAGACATTGAGTTTCGCCAGGAAACAATCTACTTCATCGTGGTCGATCGCTTTCATGATGGCGATCCGGACAACAGCATCGGTCCCAACGCTGAGCTGTATGACCCAGAGCGGCAAGATTGGGGCAAATACTGGGGCGGCGATCTCCAGGGTGTGATCGACAAACTCGACTATTTGAAAAATCTAGGCGTAACAGCCATCTGGCTCACTCCTTTGTTTGAACAGGTAGAAGATCTGTTTGTGGCGCAAGCAGCGATCCACGGTTACTGGACTAAAGACTTCAAGCGGATTAACCCCCGATTTATTGCCGAGGGAGAAGATCCTTCCTTGAATAACACGCAGGAAACGAGAAATACAACGTTCGATCGCCTGATTGAGGAGATGCACAAGCGGCGGATGAAGTTGGTGCTAGATATTGTCTGCAACCACAGCAATCCCGACTTCAGCGGTAAGAAAGGAGAGCTGTACGACGACGGAGTCAAGATCGCCGACTTCAACGATGACAAAGACAACTGGTATCACCACTATGGCGAAGTGACCAACTGGGAAGATGAATGGCAGGTGCAAAACTGCGAGTTATCGGGTTTGGCTACCTTTAATGAAAACAACATCCAGTATCGTAACTACATCAAATCGGCGATTAAGCAGTGGTTAGACCGAGGGGTAGATGCGCTGCGGGTGGATACGGTGAAGCACATGCCGATTTGGTTTTGGCAGGAGTTCAACGCGGATATTCTGAGCCATAAACCAGATGTATTTATCTTTGGTGAGTGGATTTTTAGCAGCCCCTTCAGCGATCGCTCCGTTGAGTTTGCTAATGACTCAGGCATGACCATGCTGGACTTTGGCCTCTGTCTAGCTATTCGTGCCACCTTAGCGCAGGGTTCAGAGGCAGGATTTCAAGAGATTCAAACTATTTTTGACTTGGATCACCGCTACAAGGGCGCGAATGAACTGATTACCTTTATTGATAATCACGACATGCCGCGCTTCCAAAGCCTCAATTCTGACCCAGATCTGGTGAGAGTGGCGATCGCGTTGATCATGACCTGTCGGGGGATTCCTTGTATCTACTACGGCACTGAGCAGTATCTACATGATGATACCAACGGTGGCGATGACCCCTACAACCGCCCCATGATGAACCAGTGGGATACCGATACACCGCTATATCGAGATATCCGTTTACTGTCTGGTTTGCGTCGCCTTAACCCAGCAGTGGCAATGGGTGGACAGTGGCAAAGATATCTCACTCCCGATGTTTATTGTTATATCCGGCGTTACCGGGACTCTGTTTGTTTCGTAGCGATGAATCGTGGTGAAGCCAGCCAGGTGCCAGAGGTAGTGACTGATTTGCCAGATGGTGAACATACTTGCATTCTGACGCGGCGCAAGTTTGAAGTGGTAGATGGCAAACTGATCAATTTAGAACTAGAACCTCGTGATGTCATCGTGCTGAGCCATGTGGGTGAACGAGTGAAGGGCCAAACGATTGTACGGGCGCAACTCAACGGTGTGCAAACTAAGCTAGGTGAGCAAATTGCCGTGATTGGCGACTGCCCCGAACTGGGTAATTGGGATATTGCCAAAGCCTATCCCTTGGAGTACATCAATACCAACACTTGGTTTGGGGAAATCCCGTTTGACGAAAGCGCTGGTAAGTTGATCAATTACAAATATGTCTTGCTGCGTGAAGGCCAATCTCCTCTCCGTGAGAACATCGTGTCTCGTCGTTGGGTCATTGCCAGCGAAGGCACCGTGAAGTGGCGCGATACTTGGTCTTCTGGGCGCGAGTCATAGGCAGAGCATCAACAAATTCATCAATACAGGAACTAGTAGATCGTGAAAGTAGGCGCTCATTACTTAGGCGATGCTCGGTGTCAGTTCACCGTTTGGGCACCGCTGCATCAACAAGTCGCGGTTAAACTCTTGGCTCCCAATCAGCAAATTCTGCCAATGCGATCGCTGGAGTATGGTTACTGGCAGGTGACGGCAGAAGGGGTAGAACCAGGCACGCGCTATGTCTATCAGTGGGCTGGTGAGGCGGGTGAGATAGAGCGTCCCGATCCCGCCTCTCACTTGCAGCCAGAAGGTGTGCATGGCCCCTCGGAGGTAGTAGATCAGTCTGCCTACGCTTGGACGGATGCAGGGTGGTCTGGCATCGCTCAGGAAGACTTGATCATCTATGAGCTGCATATTGGCACCTTCACCCCTGAAGGCACTTTTGAAGCGGCGATCGCCCATCTCCCTCGCTTAAAAGAATTGGGCATTACTGCGATCGAGATCATGCCCGTGGCACAATTTCCCGGCGAACGAAATTGGGGCTATGACGGCGTCTATCCCTATGCGGTACAAAATTCCTACGGGGGGCCAGAGGGCTTTAAGCGCTTAGTCGATGCCTGCCACCAACAAGGATTAGCGGTGATCTTAGATGTGGTCTACAACCATGTGGGGCCAGAAGGCAACTACTTAGGTGATTTCGGTCCTTACTTCACGAAAAAATACGGCGGAGATTGGGGAGAAGCCCTCAACTTTGATGATGCTTACAGCGATGGCGTCACCGACTACTTCCTCGACAATGCTTTGTATTGGCTAGAAACTTTTCACATTGATGGCTTACGCTTAGATGCAGTCCAGGGCATTTTCGATCTGGGTGCGAAACATTTTCTGGATGAGTTGAGCGATCGCGTGCAGTTACTCTCTCAGCAACAGGGAAGAAACCTCTTTTTAATTGCCGAGAGTGATCTGAATGATGTGCGGATTATTCGTCCGAAAGAACGAGGGGGCTATGCACTGGCAGCTCAGTGGTGTGATGATTTTCACCATTCGCTGCACACGCTTTTGACTGGGGAACAGCACAACTATTATCAAGACTTCGGTCGATGTCAGGATTTAGAGAAATCTTTACGGGAAGGTTTTGTTTATTCTGGGCAGTATGCGCCTCACCGCAAACGTCGCCACGGCAATTCGTCTGCGGCTGAACCTGCTGAGAAATTTATTGTCTATATCCAAAGTCATGATCAGGTGGGCAACCGGATGTTGGCTGAAAGGTTGCCAAAACTCACGTCCTTTGAAGGGTTGAAGTTGGCAGCAGGGACAATTCTGCTTTCTCCTTATCTGCCGATGTTGTTTATGGGCGAAGAATATGGAGAGGAGGCTCCCTTCTTCTACTTCATTAGTCACTCAGACCCGGAACTGATTGAAATGGTAAGGCGATCGAAAGAGGAGGAGTTTAAAAAAGTAGATGTGGCTGGCGATTCCTACGATCCCCAAGCTGCCGCAACCTTTCAAAACAGCAAGCTGAATTGGGAGCAACAATATACAGGGAAACATCAAGTGCTGTGGGCATTTCATCAACATTTAATCAACCTACGCCGCGCTCATCCCGCTCTGAAGCAGCTAGACAAACATCACTTAGAAGTCTCTAGCCGCGAAGCCGATAAGCTGCTGTTGATGCGTCGATACGCCGAGGAGAGCCAAGTGTTTTTAGTGATCAATTTTGGCGATCGCGCGGCCACTTTTGCGGCAGATAGCCATAGTCAAAATTGGCAAAAAATCTTAGATACAGCGGAACCCAAATGGCTAGGAGCGGGTTCAACTCTGCCAGAGAAACTAGCAGCTTATGAGTCAGCCCAGATCCCAGCCCAGACTTTTGCCCTGTATGAGGCTTATGTCTAAGCTGGTGTTTAGGGGCAGTTTTGGCCCCAAGCATGGAGATATGTTTTTCCACCCTTGGGGCCAATTAGGAGATGAGATTGGAGATTAGAGTTCCGCTGGACTATCCGCCGCAGGGATATGCTGCATGGGGTGTCTATGGCGAGGTAAGGGAGCCGCGATCAGCAAGATTTTCTCTAATAAACCAGGCGCAATCCGGTTGCCCCAGGCGACTAGATGACCTTGCCATCCGACTAAAATTTCAGCAGATTCCTTGCGCACCCCTGTCACCAATGACTGCGCGACCTGCTGAGAAGTCATGGGGACGGCCCAGCGGAACCAGCGGAGTTCCCGGACCATATCGGTGTCGGTCAGCGAGGGCAATAAGGCCGCGACTTGAACGTTGTAAGCCATCAACTCACCCCTGAGAGCTTGAGTGAATCCCAAAATTGCAAACTTGGTGGCGGAATAGGTGGCCATCGTGGGAGCCGCTACCTTACCCATCAAGCTAGAAACATTCACAATTTGTCCTTGTCGCTGAGCCGCCATGCGTCGGGCAATCAGACGAGTAATGGTGTACATACCCACTAGATTGACGGCAATCTCGTCTTGGACATTGGATAGTTTGGACTGCAAAAAGGGGGCCTGGTGGGCGATGCCAGCACAGTTGACCAAGAGATGAATCGGGCCATGATCGCGCCAAGCTTGAGCGATCGCAATACTGACAGCAACGGGTTGAGACAAATCTAGAGCCAAGGTCACAACTTCCACCTCCAGCCCCTCAATTTCTGTGGCGATCGCATCTAAGCGTTGGCGATCGCGGGCAACGAGGAGCAATCGCTTGATCCCTTGCTGAGCTAGTTCCAAGGCGATCGCCCGTCCTATGCCGCGAGAAGCCCCAGTCACAAGGGCTGTTTTTCCTTGAATATCCATAAAGCAAAGCCTCCTAAATTGAGGTCTTGTTTTGAGCTGATATTGAATCGAATGACTTTGTAGAGTCGGTAGAATCGTATTTTCAGCACGGGTTGAGAGATGAGAGAAACTCCTCTCAGAACTGAACCCTCACAAGCTAACAATGGGATCAAATAGCTGCAACATTTATTAACAAAGAACTTAAGTTGTTACATAATGAAATGAGGCTCTCATAAATTCAACGAGAACCCCAGTTCAGCCCCCACTATCTAACCTAGACAGCGGTCAGCTTTATAAAATTTTTAGTTTTTGATTCAACCAGAACACTCTGAGAAATCGTAATGATTACCCTCAGGCACTCATCCTACCGACTGGCTTCTAAGGCTTGGTTTGCAACCTCAGCCACTTGCTTGGCAGCCTTTTCTTTCCGCTCACTGTAGCGATCGGTGAGATAATCTACCTGATCTCGCAACAACAGCGTGAACTTATAGAGTTCTTCCATCACATCCACTACGCGATCGCGGTAGGGAGAATCTTTCATCGTGCCATCTTCGTTAAATTCCTGGTAGGCTTTAGCAACCGAAGATTGATTCGGAATTGTGAACATCCGCATCCAGCGACCGAGCAGCCGCATGGTGTTGACGGCATTAAAGGACTGGGAACCGCCGCTCACCTGCATCACTGCCAGAGTTCTCCCTTGGGTAGGGCGAACGGCTCCAATGCTAAGGGGAATCCAGTCAATTTGGTTTTTCATGATGCCCGTAATCTGGCCATGCATCTCAGGGCTAGACCAGACTTGTCCTTCCGACCATAGGCTCAGCTCTCGCAATTCCTGCACTTTGGGATGGGTGTCTGGCACGCTACCGTAAATCGGGAGTTCCCGCGGATCGAAGAATTTTACCTCAGCCCCAAATTCTTGAATGATCCGGGCCGCTTCTTCTGACAACAAGCGGCTATAGGAGCGATCGCGCAAGGAACCATATAAGAACAAGATTCTAGGCGGATGGTCAAATGAGTTCATACTGCTACTCCTTGCAACGATGTCACCAAGCGAGTCACCCGTTCCTTAATTTCATCTCGAACTCTAGGGAAGATTTCGGGTTGCTCGGCGGGGTCATCTAGCTGCCAGTCATCAAATACTTCCCGTGTCACCCATTCAGGAGGTAAGTTGACACCACAACCGCAGAGGGAGATCACCACATCAAAATTATTTGGATTGAAGTCGCTCAGAGCATCAGAAGTTTGATCGCTAATATCAATCCCGATCTCCTTCATGGTTGCGATCGCCTCTGGTCGTACCTGGCTGGCTTCTAGCCCGGAACTTGTCACTTCTATGACTCCCTGCCCCAAGGTTTTCGCAAAACCCTCAGCCATTTGGGAGCGGGCAGAGTTCTTTTTGCACACAAACATCACACGTTTCATCGCAATTTGCTCCAATTCAATAATGTTTTCAGGAGTTCACCGCATTAATTTTGCTGGTTGGTGTTGGGCGGGCGACGCCTTATAGAAGCCCGCCCAACACCACAAATCTAATGGAGTGAAGCACTAGGTAATATCTCGAATGATGTCTTGAAAATTGTTAGACAACTGGCGATAAATTAAGACAGCCAATTGTGCGCCGAGAATGGGAGCCATCCAGTACAACCAATGGTGCTGCCAAATGCCACCCACGAAAGCAGGGCCAAGCGATCGCACAGGGTTCATGCTAGCTCCCGTAATTGGCCCCATGAAGGCGGCTTCTAGTCCTACCGTCAGCCCAATGGCCACTCCCGCAAACCCAATGGGAGCACGGCGATCGAGACCCGAGCCTAAGATCACAAACATGAGAATAAAGGTCAGAATCGTCTCCAGCACGAATGACTGTAGCCAATTATCGTTCAGGGGTAGCGTTGCCCCTAAGTTAGCGACTGGCCCCAGAGAGACTAAAAGGGTTGCAGAAGCAATTATGGCACCGAGGGACTGAGCCAAGATGTAAGTCAGTACATGCTGGCCAGGGAAGAAACCACTGGCCCAAAAAGCTAGCGTGACGGCTGGGTTGAAGTGGGCTCCACTGATATGTCCCAACGTATAGATCAAGGCAGCGACAACAGCCCCAAAGACAAAACTAATCCCTAGGTGAGTCACAGCACCATTGCTGAGCTGGTTCACCATAACGGCTCCGGTGCCCGCAAACACCAAGATGAACGTTCCTACTGCTTCCGCGATCGCCTCTCGCTGACAAGCAATAAACCTGAACTGCTCTGCTCTCCATTGCCTTGGTTTGGATAAAGTTTTCGCTGCCCGCATGTACGGCCTATATTGAAACTACATCCATTATTTCAAGAAAAATTGATATGTCAAGCAGCAAAACTGTGAAGAGAATTCTAGAAACGACTTGCTAAAAAATTGATGAGCCAAGCTGGTCATCTAGGAGTCGTTTTGACACATGCGACCAGGCAAAATAGGGCTGAAGCGGCGAAATTCTGCGAGGTATTGCTCTAGAATCACGAACTGAGGCAGATTGAGGCTGTAGTAAATCCACCGTCCCTCTTGCCTTGCTTGTACCAGTTGTGCCTCTTTGAGTGCCTTCAAATGAAAGGAGAGCTTGGACTGGCTGACTTCTAAGGCTTCGCACAAATCACAGACGCAAAGTTCTTGATTTCTGATCAAATCCAGAACCCGGAGGCGGAGCGGATCGGAGAGGGCGTGGAAACCAGCCACGATTAAAGTAGATGGCAAAGAGGGTGCTTTTGGCATTAAGTCCTACTTGTTAAATCGACTTTTGTTGAAGTGATCTTTCTAACACTTCATTGTAGGTGTTAGCTGAAGTTAATGTCATTCTTATCCCCCTGGCTACGATCGCCCTAACTACAATCAACAGATTTCTCAGCAATTGCTTATTGGGACAACAAGTGTATTCAACCTAACTATGAATGGGTTGAGTGCTAATTCAAGCTAGTTTTGGACAGCGGATATGAGTTTAGGCAACCCAAATGCCATGAAATCCGTAGGGCACTCTCTGGGGGAGTGAAATACGGGCAACAGGTTTGGTGGTTAGATCCTGAGCATTAATGATTACCAGTTCGGAAGTGTCTGTAGTCTGGTCATGTACATAAGTCACTAGCCAACCGTCATCCTCAGCCGCTGCTTGGGGCCGTGGTGCAAAAACGCCCTCGCCACCATAACGTTCTGCCCCAAATTCATGAACTTGGGTAGATCCAGTGGTGAAATCATATTTAATGAAGCCATCGAAGCGGGGCATGGAACCGGGAGCGCTCTTAGCCAGATAGCCATAGCGGTTCGGGCGACCTGTATATTGCTCATTAATTCGAGGAAATTCGCCAGGGCGATCGCTGAGTCTCTCTTCATGAACCTCACCTGTTTTGAGGTTGAAGCGCCAACGGTATAGAAAAGGGGCTCCAGAATCATGAGAGAGGTCGTTCTCGTCATGTAGAGGTGAATCGGCAGCACCAAGGACATCTAACTCGCTCATCCGACAAGCTAGCAAAACTACCTCATCACCTGACTCATAAGCGTTGAGGGTATGGAAAATATAGCAACTGGGAGCTTCAAACCAACGAATAGAACTGTTGTCTCCGTGGCGGGGCAAGATGCCAAAGCGACTGGGGCGATCGCGCCGAAACACTAAAGGAGGTTGCCCCTGTTGCATCCGCTCTAGCCGAAACTCCATCGGTAAATCGAGAAAGATCGTGTAGTGCTCGGTGATGGCAAAGTCGTGCATCATCACGCCTACGGGGAGATCAATGGGAACAGTGCGAACTAATTCGCCTTGGGGAGAAACAATGCTGTACTGCAAGTAGGGAGGCTGGAGGAGGGAGTAGCCAAAGAACAGCATCTCACCTGTCACAGGGTCTACTTTGGGGTGAGCGGTGAAGGCGGAGGTAAGTTTACCTTGGTAAGTTTCAGAACCGATGGTATCTAGCTCAGGCACTGTGACGGCGTGGGGCGCACCTCCTTCCCAAGTGGCAAGTAGGCGATCGCGATGCCAAACTAGGGCAGTATTGGCAACATTTTTACTGGGTCCGTAGGGGTTATTGGGAGGCGTTGGTTCCAACATACCGCCCCACAAAGCTTTCCCTGCTGCTTGCTCGGCTTCATATCCCATTGTGCGGACGTAGCGGTTGCGGTAGCTGGCTTTGCCGTTTTTAATTCGCACCCCATGCAACATGCCATCTCCATCGAACCAATGGTAGCGACCGAGGGGCGGAAATTGTGGGTTGGGGCCGTTGCGAACAAACATACCGTTGAGATCAGCCGGAAGTTCCCCGATCACCGGGAGGTCTTCAACTGTGATCTCGGTACGGATAGGGGCAAAGTTGCCAGCCAAGTAGGGGTTGATGCTTGTGGCAGTCATGGAACCTAAAAATGAGCCTGCTACTCTGTTCTAGCAAAAACTCTTCCAGTCTGCGATCGCTATTGGCTTGAACTGTGAATGAGCAGAAGAATTTCTGAGTGATTGAGCTAGGATATTGGCCACACAGAACCAAATTAAGACAATGAGAATTGCTCAACGGGACGATTGGGAAATCCAACCTATACCTTCTAAGTTGGCATCCATTTCAGTCGAAAAGTTTTACTCTCAAGATGAGTTCAATAAGCTCATTGCTGGGGTGATTCCAGAGGTAATGGAGGAGAAATGGTTTGTTTTCTATGAATCTCCCTGGCTCTATCTGTATCGTAGTTGGACGGGCGACTTTGTCTTTAAAGTTCGTTTTGAAGTAGTGGCGGGAGGGGTCGCGATCGCTGAAGCTCTCGTGAATCGCGATCCTAATCAGTACACTGAAACAGATCACAAACAGGATATTGCCATATTGATAACCTCGTTAGATTCCTGCATCACTCGCAATACACGAAATCAAATCCTGAGGAACCATTGATAGGATAGCCATGCAAAACTGGTTGGGTTACAAATAGTTGTCAGGTTGTACTAAAGCTAGAGTGCGGAATTCCCTTGCTTGGTCTTGTTTTCAGTCAAGGACAAGAGCGGAGTTTAAATAGACTTCCCACCTGGATTAGATTCAAAACTACTTTAATCGCCGCAATCAAGTGCTGCGAACCTTAGCAGCATATACAAAACAACAGAAAACACCGCTGATTGTCATGGGGGATTTCAATACAACGGCATGGTCATTCTATTTGCATGATTTTACTCAGCGATCGCGGCTACGGAATGCGGCTGTAGGGCATGGTTTGCATCCCACCTGGTATTATGCAACCTCTGCCAAAGCAACTCCTTCAACCCACAAATTTTTCCAGTTCATCAAGATTCCTCTCGACCATATCCTTGTCAGGCCTCACATCCGAGTTGAGCAGATAACCACAGCACCTCCCAGCGTTTCTGATCATCGTCCTCTAATTGCTAAACTTAGAGTTTGAAACGAGTTTATAAAGCTAGTTTCCTCTGGATCGCGTCACACTTTAGAGTTGTCAATGCAAACAGAAAAACCTTCCCAGGAGGCAGTAGATTTATCACTAGATATGGCGGATCTACATAAACTTTCAACTTTTGTTGATAAAAATATTGAAATCAGCAATGTCACTCCTGTTTACTGGTATGAAGGATATTGCCCTCAAACGGGTGCTTGGCTGAGATTACCTCGTACCTCTTTGGCAGAAGCGATCGCCCAAGGTCTAATGCAACGGTTAGCCAAGGATGCCGCCTACTCACATGAAGGAAAAATGTATGGGGTGTTGCTAGTAGAGCTACCATCCGGAGAACAGAGAGTTCTGAAAGCTTTTTCCGGTCTACTGAACGCTCAAAGCCAAGGTGAAGGGTGGGTGCCTCCAATTCCTGGGCGAGATCAAGTAGCGTTGGTAGAAGCTCAGATCGTGGCAGAATTGGATGCCTGGAAACAGGAGATCATCACGCTCCAGGAGTTGCCAGAACGGAAGCAGTACCAACAGTTATGTCAGGAGTGGGAGCAACGCTTCCGGGAGATCAGCGATCGCCATCAAGAGCGCAAAAAACAACGACAAAAGAAACGTCAGATCTTCTCAGAGAGATTGGCTGGAGAAGAATTGGCGATCGCGCTACAACAACTGGATGTAGCTAGTCGTCAGGATGGGATGGAAAGACGGCAATTGAAACAAGAAAGAGATACTGAGTTGCGATCGCTGCAACAAATAATATCAGCAGAAGACCTCAAGATAGGAGAACTCAAAAAACGGCGCAAAGCCTTGTCGCATCAGCTACAAAACCAAATGCAACAGGCTTATTATTTAACCAATTTTGCTGGGCAGTCTCTCTCTTTGGAACAGTTAGTGTTGGGGAACTCCGCTCCAATGGGAACGGGCGATTGTTGTGCGCCTAAATTGCTCCACTATGCTGCTACGCATGGTCTCAAACCCTTAGCGATGGCAGAATTCTGGTGGGGACCAGCGTCACCTAGCGGAGATAAAGTTCAGGGAGAATTTTATGCTGCTTGTGCAGAGCGATGTCAACCATTAATGGGATTTCTCCTTTCGGGGTCTTGCCCCCCTAGCCCCCCAATACTGGGGGGAATTTATTGGTCTGCTCCCCCCAGCATTGGGGGGTCGGGGGGGCCAAGTGCAGAGAGTTTAACAACCCTTTACGAGGATCAGTGGCTAATTGTCGTCAACAAACCCACAGGGCTGCTCTCTGTGCCCGGACGGTATCGCGATCGCCAAGACAGCATTCTCAGTCGCTTACGGTATCTCCTGCCTGATGGTGCTTCTCTTTTTCCCGTTCATCGTTTGGATCAGGAAACTTCGGGCATCTTAGTTCTGGCTCGCGATCGCGAAACACATCGGCAACTGAGCCAACAGTTTCAAGCGCGGCAAGTACAGAAGGTTTATGAGGCAGTTGTGGCAGGTGTGGTTACTAGAAAGCAGGGGATGATTGAACTACCCTTATGGGGAGATCCCAGCGATCGCCCTTCGCAAAAAGTAGATTGGCAGCAGGGCAAGCCTAGTATCACTCGTTTTCGTGTCATGTCGAGAGAAGGAGAATCTACCCGTCTGGAGTTCTTTCCGGTGACAGGACGGACTCATCAACTGAGGGTGCATGCGGCGGATGCTCAAGGATTGGGGATACCGATATTGGGCGATCGCTTATATGGATGTGACGTAGATACGCATCGATTACATCTGCATGCCAGAAAGCTACGTTTCCAGCACCCGCGATCGGGTAAAACGCTACATCTAAAATCGAAAACTCCATTTTGAAAATAACATGACCCTAACCCTGACAGTACTGTAGGGGCAAAGCATTCAGCAATTAGTGTAAGACATTAGTTCCAAATTTTGGTCTGAATGCTTTGCCCAGTGCAAAATATTTTGCAATTTACCCCACGCAGGCATTTGAGGGCGTAGCATTTGGAATTGACACAAACTGTTTTTGTACAGATCCACTGCCAAATGCTACGCCCCTACACGTGTCGTTGTTCACAGAGGCGTTGATATGCTGCTGTGAAATCCTCAGTGGTGATTTGAATGCTGCTGGGATCATTCAGTCCTTGTTTGCGGTAGCGACGAATGGCTTCTAGAGCGGCTTGGTTGCTCAACAAAGTCAGGTCAGCACCATTCCAACCCTCCGTTTGAGCAGCCCAGTGAGGTAGATCAACTGCGGCCAGAGGGCGATCGCTGTTATGAACTTGCAAAATGGCTAAGCGGCTAGCTTGATCCGGTAAATCAACTTTCAGTTGCAAGTCCAAGCGGCCCGATCGCAATAAGGCAGGATCGAGGGCTTCTGGGCGATTGGTGGCTCCGATCAGGAGAACGTTGGGGCATTCGTGCAAACCATCTAGTTCGGTGAGTAATTGGCCGACGACGCGATCGCTCACGCCTGAATCTCCAAAACTTCCCCTTGCTGGGGCTAGTGTATCGAGCTCATCAATAAAGACCACACAAGGAGCGGCTTGACGGGCTTTGGTGAACAGCTCCCGGACTGCTTGCTCGGAAGCACCGACCCACTTGCTTAAGAGTTCTGGGCCGTTGACAGCGATAAAGTTGGCGCGGGCTTGAGAGGCGACTGCTTTGGCGAGCATGGTTTTGCCTGTCCCTGGAGGCCCCCAGAGTAGGATGCCCCGTGGTGCTTTGGCTTTAGTGCGCTGGTAGAGTTCAGGATATAGCAGCGCTCCCTCAACGGATTCCTGTAGGGTCTGCTTGAGGCTGTCTAATCCACCGATCGCATCCCAGGAGACGTTAGGCGATTCTACTTCTACCGATCGCAACACGGCAGGCTTGATCTCCTTAATCGCTTGGAGAAAATCGGCTTGGGATACGGTCAAGTTAGCAGAGATAGGACCATCCAAAGCAGGCACATGACGCCGCAGAGCCGTATAAGCAGCCTTTTGGCACAACGCTTTCAGGTCTGCCCCTACCATTCCGACGGAGAGATCTGCGATCGCTGCCAAATCTACAGAACGTTCTAGAGGCATGGTCTGCGTCAAGATCTTGAGAATCTCTAACCGTCCCACTCGATTGGGCACACGAAACTGCACTTCTCGGTCAAAACGTCCAGGGCGGCGTAGTGCGGGATCAAGATGATCGGGCCGATTGGTGGCAGCTAGGACAATCACGCCTTTGGTCTTGGCAAAGCCATCCATCAAGCTCAGCAGTTGGGCAACTACTCGCTTTTCTACCTCTCCTTCTACCTTGGCGCGATCGGGGGCGAGGCTGTCAATCTCGTCAATAAAGACAATGCAAGGAGCTGACCGCGACGCTTTCATGAAAATGCTGCGTAGCCTTGCCTCGGCTTCTCCATAGTACTTGCCCATCACCTCTGGACCCACAATGGCGATGTAGTTGACTCCTAGTTCTTGAGCTAAAGCCCGCGCTGTCAGCGTTTTACCTGTACCCGGAGGCCCCGCCAGTAGCACTCCCTTAGGTGGTTCTAGACCCAAGGAGGTTAATAAATCGGGACGTTTTAGTGGCAGTTCAACTAATTCTCGTAGCTCTCTAATCACCTCAGACAGTCCGCCTACGCCTGCGAGAGAGACAGTTGCGACGCTATCCGCTGGAGGAGGCGTGATAATCACCTCATCTGCTGTTGAGGATGGACGAGGTGGAGTCGGTTTAGCCTGGGTGCGGCTACCACCCGCAACCGTGGAGCTTGGGTGCTCTGCTGTGGTTGTCCTGCCGCTCTCCGCCTTGTCAGTCTTGGAAGTGTTGCGCCGTACTTCTGCCTGAAACTCTTCTGGTTCCGCTCTGCCTTCCAGCGTTCTGACAATCTCTAATAGACCCTCAAATCCTTGATCTAAGAGGTCTTCAAATTCTTTAAGTAAGTCATCCATAATTTTGTGTCCGCATCGCGGGCGGGGGCTTGCTGGAAAGGAGCTAGAGACAGGCGTAAAGGCAACGGCCACTCGGCAGTTTTGGGAGTGCTTTTGAGGTGCTTTGGGAGTGCTTCCAGTATAGACATCCCAGTTCAGGCCAGATTGGCGAGTGTGTCAGACTCGTTACACTTAGGCGTGGTGCCCCAAGCTCAGCGACCTGAACACTTGATAAAGCAGAGTGAAAACAATGGGAATGAGGATGGGAATGGCAACAAGCAGACCTTGTTTACCAAAGCGGATTTCTTGACCATCGGCCTTGAGAATGGCAACGACCGCTGCAATGCCCATGACCACCCAGACGAAGCCAAAGACAATAAAGAACGTAAACGGTATATCCTGCATCTTCACTCCCTCCGTTTTTCTGGCTCTTGATCTCTAGGCTAGCTTTAGGTTAGTGGTTTGCCTTCTTCCTGCTGATACGCTAGTTTCTCAACTAGACGATTCTAGCGATAAAAGAGCGATCGCCTTAGCTGAGATTTGGGAAAGAACTGGTAGAAAATCCATCGAATGGTGATTCAGGATTAGGCTAAATCAGCAGAAGATTGCCACATACAATTGCCACGTATAGCAGAGGGAATTTCCTTGGTTCAGTCACCAAACCTGCGAGAAACTTCACCCACACACCCACTCCAGCGAGTCCTGGGCAGTTTAAGCGCTTACCGTTGGACGGCAATCGGAGCGTTGCTCAGCACCTTACTTTTAACCGCTGCCTACGCTGTGACGCCTCAACTGTTTCGCTGGGGCATTGACGCCGGGATTGCCCAGAAAAACTTGCAAGTGGTTCTCTATAGTGCAGGGTGGATGGTGGCAGCCGCGATCGCCAGAGGTTTGTTTAACTTTGGTCAAAGCTTTTGGGCAGAGGCAGCGTCCCAAGGCGTGGCCTACGATCTCCGAAACAACATTTTTAGTAAAATTCAAAACCTCAGTTTTAGCTACCACGACCAATCGCAAACCTCACAACTGCTAACCCGTGTCACTAGCGATATCGAGCAAATTCGCACGTTTTTAAGCACAAGCTTGATGCAGGTCATTAGTGCGATCGTGACATTGGTAAGCGTCGCTGTGATTTTGCTGCTAATGAATTGGCGACTGGCACTGATTACGCTAACTGTGGTGCCAATGGCAGGATGGCTGATGGCCCAATTTCTCAGCAAAACGAGTAGTTTATTTGGGCAGGTACAACAGCAGTTGGGCGACTTGAACGCGGTGTTGCAAGAGAACCTGTTTGGAGTGCGAGTGGTAAAAGCGTTTGTGCGCGAGTCCACCGAAACGGCCCGCTACACAATGCTGAATGATGTTTTGGTCAAGACTAACATGAAGACCATTCGCGCCATTCATGACACGTTCCCTTTTATCTTTTTGCTGAGTAATTTAGTCACCGTTGTAGTGGTGGGTTACGGAGGTGCAGCCGTAATTGGCGGGCGCTTCTCGATCGGCGAACTGGTCGCGTTTAACTCCTACTTGCTCCTAATTCTGCAACCCATTTTGTTAATTGGTTTTGCTGCCCCCGCGATCGCTCAAGCTGCTGCCTCAGCCGAACGAGTCTATGAGGTGGTGGATGCCAAAATTGAGATCCGCGATCGCCCCCATGCCATGTTGTTTGACAGTTGCGTGGGCAGAATCACCTTCGAGCATGTTTTCTTCCGTTATCCCGGAGCTACAACCGAAGCCCTAAAAGGCGTTTCCTTTGAAACCAAACCGAAAGAACTGATCGCTATTTTGGGCATGACGGGTTCTGGCAAAAGCACGATCATGAACCTGCTACCTCGCTTTTATGATGTCACCTCTGGCTCGATCCGGATTGATGGCCGAGACGTGCGAGATTTCACCCTGGAGAGCCTGCGATCGCATATCGGCATTGTCTTTCAGGAAACTACCTTGTTTTCTGGCACTCTCTACAAAAACATTGCGTATGCTAAACCAGACGCGACTCTAGAAGAAGTGATTGAGGTCGCAAAAACAGCTCAAATGCATGACTTTATCACCAGCTTGCCCGATGGTTATGAAACCATTGTGGGAGAACGAGGCGTGGGCTTGTCGGGAGGGCAAAAACAACGCATCGCGATCGCGCGAACCCTCCTCACCGACTACAAAATTCTCATTTTGGATGACAGCACCTCTGCCGTCGATGCCAAAACTGCGGCACAAATTCAAGCAGAACTCGACAACTTGATGCGCCAAAAAGCCTGTACAACTTTTGTGATCGCCCAACGCATTAGTACGGTTCAGAACGCCGATCGGATTCTGCTCATGGATAAAGGGAACCTAGTCGCTCAAGGAACTCATGAGGAGTTGATGCGTAGTAGTCCGCTGTATGGAGCCATCTTAGAGTCGCAGGTAAAACAAAAGGAGAAAGTATGAGAGGTGCAGGGCCAGTTGTGGCAGGAGAGCAGCAAGCGAGCCGTCAGCTTTCGACATTGCAGCGCTTTTTGCAATATCTCCGACCTTATAAAAAAGAAGTTCCGATCGCTCTCCTTTTAGTGGCGCTCGGTGCTGCAACTCAGTCTATAGGCCCTTTCCTGATTGGTTGGTCAATCGACAACCTGATCACCCAAGGAAACCTACCCGGATTGCTGTTGATGTTGGCGTTGCTAGCGTTAATCTATATCCTTGGCATTCAGGCAATTCGTGGCCAGATTTTGCGCGTGGGTTGGATCATGCAGCGATTGTTGGGACAACTGCGGCAGGACATTTTCACCAAAATCCAAAGTCTCCCGGTTAGCTTTTTCGATCGCAGTGAAGCGGGTGACTTGATGAGCCGTTTGCTGAATGATGTCAACACGGTGAATCAAGCCTTTGGACAAACGATCGCTCAAATGCTAGGCAACACATTCAGCTTGTTCGGCATCATCATTGCCATGTTTTTAATCAACTTTAAGCTGGCGCTGTTGAGCAATTTGGCAGTGCCTCTGATGATCTTTACCACCAGTTTCTTTGCGGGTTGGGCTAGAGCCAGGTTTCGCGTCACCCGTCAGACTATCGGCGACCTCTCGGCCAAGCTAGAAGAAGGCATCACCAGCGTCCGAGAAGCGCAAGCTTTCAACCGGGTAGAGCTTAATATTGCCGAGTTTGACTTAGTGAACGCGGCTAACCGAGATGCTAACGTCCAGGCGGTCGCCATCACGGCTGCGTTTCTCCCCTCGATTGATTTTCTCAATACATTGGCAACCGCTGCGGTACTAGCCTATGGCGGTTATCTGGCGGTGACTGGAGCTGCGACAGTGGGGGTAGTGACTGCTTTCTTGTTGTATGTGCAGCAATTCTTTCGCCCTATCCAGATTCTCAGCCAGTTCTATACTCAAGCCCAATCAGCTCTGGCGGGTTTAGAGCGGATCTTTTTGCTACTCGATGAACCCTCTCAACTCCATGATGCTCCTGACGCTACAGAAATGCCATCAATTCAAGGAGAAGTTACTTTTGAGAATGTCTCCTTTGGCTATAGCCCTAATCAATTAGTGCTAAAGGAAGTCAACCTCCGCGCCAAGCCAGGTCAGATGATTGCTTTAGTAGGGCCAACAGGAGCGGGGAAGAGCACAATTATCAACTTGATCCTACGCTTCTATGATGTGACGGGTGGAGCAGTCAAAATTGATGACATTGATATCCGCAGTGTGACCCAAGCTAGTCTGCGTCGGCAGATTGGCATTGTTTTGCAAGACAATATCCTTTTTAGCGGCACTGTAGCAGAAAACATCGCTTTTGGTTCTCCGCACGCGACTCAAGCGGATATTGAAGCGGCTGCTCAACTCGCGAATGTCCATGAATTTGTCACCTCCCTACCCCAGGGATACTCAACTCAACTAGGAGAACGCGGAGCACCTCTCAGTCAAGGTCAACGGCAACTAGTCAGCATCGCTCGCGCCGTCTTGATTAATCCCCGAATTTTGATCCTCGATGAAGCCACCAGCAGCATCGACACCCGTACTGAGGCTCTGGTGCAAGATGCGATCGCCCGTCTCCTCCAAGGCCGCACCAGCTTCGTGATCGCTCACCGCCTTAGCACCGTCACCCAAGCCGATCAGGTGCTAGTGATTCAGCAAGGACAAATTGTAGAATCTGGCACCCATGCCGAACTAATCGCTCAACAAGGAGTTTACGCCAATCTCTATGCTCTTCAACTAGGCGCAGCTACAGTGGCCTAAGTCATATATTGATTCAACCCGCATAATTTAAGTAGCGATCAGGAACGGTGCTGCCATGACGATTGATCTCAACCGCATTGATGCCATTCAAGATTATGACGAGGCGATCGCGGCCTTGGAAGAGTTTGTTGCAGATCTAGCCGAAGAATTCATTGAATCTCCTGAAGGTAAAGCCTATCTGAGTGCTCATCCAGAGATGTCAGAGTATGTTGGCAGTTGGATCAATCAGCTGCTTTACTTTGGCTATGCCTATCGCTCCGTTACCCTGCCGCGCATGACCAAGCAGGATGTGGAAGCAGTTGTGACTGGGCTATTTCCACAAAAGATAACTTTGCCGCACCCAGACGAAGCAGACACCACCATTCCTGAACTACTCGCCTTTTGGCAATTTCTCAAGCGGGCCTATAAACACCGCCATGCGACCCAAATCATCAAGTTTCTAGAGAAAACTCAGCCTAAGTACAAAGACATCATGAACGATCCCAATCGGTTTGGGATGGCGAAATCTTTTGTCTCCGCTGGGATGGCAGCAGGCTTCGATATGACGACTGAAGCAGGACTCAAAGCCTTTCAAGAGCAATACAATCAGCAACTTCAAGAAACTTCCGCTAGCGCTCCTGTGCCCCCTGGGGTGCCCCCTGGTTTAGGCATGCTAATGAGTAACTTAGGTGCAATGCTGGTAGGCTCATCTGCACCAGTCCCCGCAGAATTGCAGGAGCTGCTAGGTGCTTTAGGAGGTGAGTTTTCTGGTAGTGAAGAAGGAGATGCGATCGCCCAAAACTCGACCTCTGGACTTGAGCCAGAATCTCCAGCGAGTTTTCTACAGGAACTTCAAAACAGCATGTGGCAGCAGGTAGCAGAGGAACTACCTCCCCTCTCGGCTGAAACTGTAGCGCTGTTAAACCAACAGCAGATTAGTGACACTGAACCTGGAACGATCCTCCGAGATTTTCAGACCCTACTTGATTTTGTAGGAGAAGCAGGCATTGCGATCAGCGGGACTCAGCATCTATTACCTCAGAAGTCGTTGGCAGAGCTGAATCAGCGTCTGAGTGAACCCGTTCAACTAGACCTCAAGCGTCCTGTACAGAAGTCTTACTCATCCATTCATGGCCTTTACCTGCTGCTCCGCGCGACGGGTTTGGGGCAGGTGGCAGGCAAGGGCAAAAAACGATTTCTCATGCTTGAGCCGACGCTACTGCAATCTTGGCAGAACCTAAATCCGACTGAGCAGTACTTTACGTTACTGGAAGCTTGGTTGATCCGAGGTCATGCAGAGATGCTGGGAGAGAGAAGATCTCATCTAAATGAGGGGACAAAATGTGTGAGATTTTGGCCTGATATTCCTAGCCAAGGCAAGCGATTTAATAGTTATAGTGAGCAGCAAAGGTTAATCTATTATCCCGACCTCCATAATCTTGCGCTCTTCAAAATGTTTGGCATCTTGGAAGTAGAATCGGGCAAGCCAGAGGCTGGCAAAGGTTGGCGAGTTAAGAAAATTAAGCGATCGCCTCTAGGAAATGCCTTGATGAAAGTGGTCGTTCAGGCTTTTATGGCGCATGGCATGGTGTGGGAGTCAGAAACCGATCCAAGCATTCCGTTTGGTGAATTGCAGCCTGATTTTCAACCTTACTTTCCTGAATGGCAAAACACTTTAGCAGCGCCCAAGCTGGAATTTCGTTCGGGGCTACATCTCTTTAAGGTATCCCTCGATAAAATGTGGCGACGCATTGGCATTTCTGGCCAAATGACTCTAGCGGATTTAAGCAGCCTCATTCTCGAATCAGTCGAGTTCGACTCCGATCACTTGGATATGTTCATCTATAAAAACCCTCTAGGGCGCACGATAGAAGTTTCTCATCCCTATGCGGAAAGCTCTCCTGCAACGGATGAGGTACGAATTGGGGATCTTCCCCTAGCTGAAGGTGCCTCAATGACTTATGTTTTTGATTTTGGTGACTGGTGGGAATTTGAGGTGCAGTTAGAAAAAATTCAGTCTGATGACCCTGGAACCGATTATGGGGCAATTCTGGAGCGTCACGGAGAAGCCCCACCCCAATATCCTGATTATGATGAGTGGGAAGAATAGTTTAGGGAGTTGAGATAAACCAGTCGAGCAGTTTGCGGGCAATGCTGGGTTTGGGTGGCACTTTAGGCAAGTTGTGTTTATGAAACCAAGCTGCGTCTGTTAGTTCTTCTAGTTGCACAACGATCTCGCCATTAGCATAAGTAGCCGTGAAGCCAATCATCAAGGAGTTGGGGAAGGGCCAAGGCTGAGAGCCAAAATAACGGATATCTTTGATCTCGATGCCTACTTCTTCCCGCACTTCTCGCGCCACTGTCTCTTCTAGGGATTCTCCCGGTTCTACAAAGCCAGCTAGCACGCTATACATCCCCGGAGGAAAGCGAGGAGCCCGCGCCAGTAATACTTCCTCACCACGCGAGATCAAGACGATCACAGCGGGAGAGAGACGCGGATAACTCGTCAAACCACATTGAGGGCAACGCTTAGCCCGCTCTGTGGAAGTTTGAGTGGTTGGAGTACCACAGCAACCACAATACTGGTGGGTTCGATCCCATTCCATGATCTGGATGGCCCGACTGCTCACCCCATATAAATCTTCGTCTAAAGCACCATATAGCTCACGGAGCCCTCGGACAGCCATATTGTCTGGAATTGCTGACTCAGGAGGCAGTTCTGCGGAGTAGCAGGGTTGACCATCTAGCGTGCCAAGAAACTGGGTTCGTACAGGCACTAAGCCGATCGCTGTCAAGCCAGTGAGATTGGGGATCGTGTGACTACTACCATTGACCTGAACCAACAATTTATTACCCAGAAACGCAAACCACCAAGCAGGGCCAGATTGAACTGCGGGGGCAGCAGTGCTAGGGATAAACGTTCGGTGCATAACAGGATAACGTCACGGCCTCTATCCTATCATTGCGATCGCGATGGCCTAGCTCCACAAACGCCCTACAAACTGGTACAGGACTAGGAATTGGATGAATCGGGTTGTCGCTGCACCACTGCTGTCACAATACCAATGCCAAAGGCCGCCAGGAGAGCAAAGCCTAAAAGTAACTGACTATCTTCGAAGATGCCTGCACCTGCTGCCACCCAAAGGGGTTTAGCGACGAGAATACTGACCACTAAAGCCAGCAAGTAACTGTGCCAGCGCACTTGAGTCAAGCCAACCCCATAAGCGGCAAAATCAAACAACCCAGTCATGAGAAAACCTGTCATCAGGAAAAAGTTACGTTCTAAATGGCGTTGAGCCAAGCGATCGACTTTCTCCATAAATTGCTGACCGACAAAGCGCTCCACCAAGCTGCGGCCATAGCGACGGGCAATGTAAAAGTTGAAGGTACAGGAAGCCAAATCTGCCAAGGCCACAATCAGCAGCCCTTCAGCAAATCCAAACAGTCCACCTGCCAAAATGGCGTAGGCCGTTCCCGGTAGCACGGGCAGGATAATGCTGGTAAAGCGGAGCGCAAATACGATCGCAGGTGCCCAAATCCCGAACTGATCAACCTGCTGCCGAATCCGCTCAATTCCCACTTGGTTGAGAAACGCGATCGCTAAAACAATCAAACCTCCGATTAGCATCCAGCGCAGCAGGCTCATCCAGTTGTATTTCATCCGCCGTTCCTTTCTCAGACTTTATATGGTGGCACGAAAAGGCACCCCATCAGATTGAGAGCGCGATCGCTGAGATTAACCCGTTAGACAGTTTATGAGAAAAACAGAGCGGGCTATGTTGATTTGTGACATCTGAAACAGAAAGTCAACGCGAAATCAGAAATCATGGTAATTATAAAGAAAAGCTTAAAGGGTGGAGGAAACATGATTACTCCCAAAATGATGCGTCAACTCTGGACTTTAGTAGACACGACCCAGGTCAGCACTCTACTCCAGTTCGACGACTCTGCTTTAGCACAACTACTTCTTAAGCAGTTTACAGCCGAGCAACCCATTGATGCTCAAGCAGCGCACTGCCTTAATACTTATATTCAAGAAAAATTACCTTTGATTCGCGATACCGCTGAAAGTCGGCTCTGTGTTCGATAAAGCTACCATTACCTCTACTACAGCCGCATCGTTCACCATTCTGCCAACTTTCGGATTTCATCCGAACATATTTATGCATTCCTGGTTCGGCATCGCCTTAGTAGCGTATTTGATCGGAGCCGCGATCGAAGGAATTAGTACTGCCAACCAGCTCTCCCAATTGGTTCCAGAACTCTTAAAAGGCACAGAAGATAAGCCAACAGAGTCCCCTGAATCAGCGGGAGAAGTTTTACAAGTTTTTTTAGTCATTACCGCTGTTAGCGTGGGTGGAGCCTTTTTCTGGCCCTGTCGCTTACTGCACCGCTCTTTTAAGGAACAGCGCAACAACTAAGCTAATTTTTAATTAAAGTTAAGACTCAAATAAAATTCAGCAGCGAATGGCGAGAAATTGCTCAGGCCCACCATTCGCTAGAGGTTTCGCTAGAAGTTACTGCCTGCTTTTACTTGCGATCGGCAGCAGCTTGGCGAGAAATTGCTACAAACGCGGCAAATGGATATTCCGTCAAAACGGGGCCTTCAGGAATAAACCGAGACTTAAAATTCGCTTTTTGGCCCAAACCTTGTAAAGAGGCGATCGCAACGGGAGCCTTCAATTTCTCCAGTTCTTCTACTTCCCAATAAATCGCCCAAGTTGGTCTGTCGCCTGTAGTAGATTGAGGACGAAACACCGATTTGCCTGGGTAACGACCATTGCGCGAAGGCAGATGTCTAATGTAGCGGGCGCGCCACCAGACTTCAGGATTTAATGGCTTGTCGCCTTGAGCATCGGAAGCATAAATTAATACTTCGACCGCGCGTTCTTTCCGAAGTTCATCCGCTTTCCGAAAAACTTCAAAGGCCATACTACCAAAAGCTACCTTGGGCAACCCTTGGCTAGTCACTTCATCTAAGTTGAGTTGAGCAGCGATCGCTTCTAGTCCAGAAAGTAGGTGAATTTCTGGGACAGGAGCAAGAATCGCGAACGTGCGTATCGTCTCCATTCATGCATTCTTCTAAGCTTCCTTAAGCATTCTAGGCTGTCTTGAGCCTTCCCAGGAGACTTTCCCAAGGCTTTCGTTTTTTTCTAGATACAAAGCAGCTTCCCGCGAATTCGACTTTTAACGGGGCGATCGCGCCTGCTGCATTTCAGCCTGAATTTCTTGGATGAGTTGGGCATAGGTTTCCGAAGGGCGATCGCCTAAGTGGTCTTCTTCGAGGCGATCGCTGCCATGCGCAAAGTCGATAGTAAACAAACCAAAGCGGGGAGTATAGGAACCCCACTCATAGTTGTCAGTCAGCGACCAGTGCATATAGCCAATCATCGGCACAGACTCCTTCAACAATCGTTGAACCTGCTGGAGATGGGCTTTGAGGAATTCACTGCGACGAAGTTGATCGGTGCGATGGGTGGCTACACTGTTATCTGGTCTCCGTCGCAATGCCATGCCATTTTCGGCAATCATCATGGGGCGGTTGCCCAAATCTTCCGAATAATATTTACAGAAGAAATGCAGACCTTCGGGTAAGCTGCGCCAATCCCACCACTTGCTGGTGATACCACTCATGAGCCAAGCTCGGAACCCTTTGGTTTTAAACTCAAAATCTGAGAAGGCGGGCAGACGAAAAATATGAGCAATAAACGGGTCGTAGTAATCGATCGCCAGATAGTCAATTACTTGAGGACGAGGAGAAAGTTCTAATTCCTGTAAAAAGAGATCGAGCTTCTCAATGTTAAATAGCCGATAACCCAGGCGATTGACGCTCCAATGAGTGAGTCGTCCGAGTTGATAAGGTAGATTGTGCTGAAAAGGTAACTTTGCCCCTATTAGAGCTGCTTCTAGCTGATCCGCTTTATCGTGAATGTACTCTTTGACATCTCTCGGCTTGACATCATGTTGTCGCAGATCCAAGAGATCCCAAATTACCTTTTCCGACCAATAGAGATCGCTGCAATAGGTATTGAGAGTGACTCGTGGCGTGATCCATCCTGCCGCCATATAAATGTCATGGATACAGTTATAAGCTCGGACATGGGCCGCCAACATGTAGTTATAAGCTTCTAGTACGATACCCGAACCCATTGCGGCATCTGAGGGGAACTGCCGACTGAGATAGGTATTGGAAACTAGAATATTCGGTTCATTGATCGTGATATACCAATGAATCGGTGGCAACTGATAGTGATCGACTAAGCGCCGATTGATATGGGTGACGCTCACCCGGACATATTCGACAAAACAATCAACGGTAGCCTCATTTAGCCAAGCATCTATCCCTAACCAGGCAGGATGGGTGAAATGATGCAACGTCACGACTGGTTCTAAGCCATACCGCCGACAAGCGGCAATGCGGTCAGCATAAGCATCTAGAGCGCTGTCGTCAAAGGCTGGAGGAGAACTGGCGTGGCGATCGCTAGAGGGCTGAATTCGCGCCCATTCCAAGCCCAAGCGGAAGGAGTTTAGCCCAATATTTTGGCAGCGTTGAAAATCTTCTTCATAGCGAGTCCAAAACTCTGTAGCCCCACCTGTGGACATCACACTCCCCTTCGACTCACCCCAGGCCCAGTTATTCTGAGGTTCTCCAGGGCGGTTATATCCTCCTTCACTTTGGTATCCAGAGGTGGCAACTCCCCATAAAAAAGATTCAGGTGGCATCGTTGAGCTGTTCTGCATAAGGTTCTACATTCGAGTTTTTAGGGGGATGGTCTTTAGGAACCGAGTCCGATTGCCAATTGTCTAAGACATATTCAGCAATGTTAAAAGCAGCACCAGGTTGACCGATTTCTAAGGCTGCTTGTCGCATTTCTGCCAGTCGTTCGGGATGCTGTAGCAAATACTGCACGGCTGGCGTCACCATCTCTAAAAGCCGTAGTTGCACTCCTGCACCCGCCGCTGCAATCACATCGGCATTTTGCTCCTCTTGACCAGGAATGGGATCAACAATCACCATAGGCGTGCCTCGCGCCAAAATTTCACTGGTGATCAGCCCTCCCGCTTTGGTAATTGTCAGGTCACTGGCTACGATCAAATCATCTACGTGATCAATCATGCCCAGCTTTCGCAGCTTAGTCGTATCGTGATCCTCCAAATCTGCCACCGCTTCTAACAAATCACCATTACGTCCTGCGACTAACACCACCATGCTCGCCCCAGAGTACTCCACTAGACTTGAAACCATTGTCCGGACTCGTCTGGGATTTAGGCCACCCCCAAAAAGTGTAACAACCGCACCGTCAAGAGGTAGATCATGCTGCGATCGCACTGCCACTTTAGTCTTAGGTTTCGTACTCTCTAAGTGAATCGGAATCCCAGTCACATGCAGCAATTTCGGGTCAACCCCGCGCTGAACTAAAAAACTGGCGCTTAAATCGTTGGGCAGAAAGTAGCCGTTGACGCCATAGTTGATCCAAGTGCTATGCGCGATCGTATCCGTGACAACGACGTATTGTGGTTTAGAGACTTCATCTTCTTGATCCAACAGTTGCAACAAGCGGCTAGGAATTTGCTGCACACAAACCACAACATCCGGATCAGCTTGTTTAATAAAACGCCCCAGTTTGCGAAAGAAGGGACGCTCTAAGCGAGCCCAAGTGAGATTGCTGTCAATGGCTCGTTCCAGATCATCCACATCACTGCCTTCGTAAAAGGCTTTGTAGAGCAATGGCACTTTCTCGCTCAGTTGCTCATAAATCTGCGTAATCGCGTTGCGGTAAACAGAACTGGCATAGGTGAGGGCGTCTTCACTGAGCACTTCCACGTCAGGAAAGTGAGCAAACGCATCCTTCAGAGCTGTGGCAGCGCTAACATGCCCTGATCCTAAAGAAGAATACAAAATTAAAATTCGGGTCATGGGGGCTTACTTTAGGCTTAGTTAACTAACGTGAGTTGCCTGATGCATCTGTCGTAAACCTCAGTTAAACATCATCGTTAGCCAATTGACAGCGTCCTTGAGGCTGGCATTCCAGTCGCTGCTGCCGTTGTGTCGCGATCGCTGCTAAATTGGGTCGCCCCGTCAGAGCAAGCCGCCAGTCTGCCCACCAGTCATACAACCAATCGACCACAGGGCCAACGACAGGCCACTTGGTTGCGGCATAGATCCAGCCCATCCCCAGAATTTCATAAACCCGACGAAACACTTCCACATTCTTGATCACGGTGCCATCCGCTAGCACTGCATGAATGCGCCCCATCGCAGTTTCAAAATCCACTCCTCCATTCACTGCTGGGTCGTAGTCATCTGCTGCAATGTCTACAAACGCTACCAGACCTCGTCCTGCATCACGTTGAGTCAAAAAATTAACTTCACGCAAGCACAAAGGGCATTCACCGTCATACAACAATTTAATTTGCCAAAATTGTGCCGCACCTACAGTTTTATCTTCAGACAGGGTTTTATCTTCAGACAGCGGCAGTTGCGTAGGTGAGGCGTTTTCATAGGAGTTTACAGACATAACGGTTTTAGGTGACGAGTGCTTAAGTGAGCAGAGTATAGGTTTACTTCATATTTTAAGAAAATTAACAATTAAAGGGGCGGAAAATTGCAGCAAGACCCGGTTGATTATTTGTCCGACATGAGGAGGATGACTGTAGCGGTAGGTTCTGGGCTTGCCCTCACCCATTTTTGCCCTCACTCATTAATGGCGGATACAAGACCTACCTCTACTCAAGATTTAATTCCCTTAAAGCGCTCTTGAGCGGATTTGAAGGCTTCTTGCATGACCGCTTGGATCTTCTGGGGATCAGGCGTTTTGCCGCCCATCAAGTCTCCAAAGTAAACACAAGCTCCTTCACCCAACGCCCAGGTGTAAGCCGCTGCCCAAGATGCAGCGATCACGCTCCCAAAGCCAGGGATAAACTTGACTAGTTCTCGTCCGATCGCTTGGGCTACAAAACCACCCGCGATCGCACTGACCACACCGCCAGCCTGGGATGGGGTAAGCGTTTGGCCGTAAAGTTTACCCAGCGAACCAACCAGCGATACCTGTAGAGCAGTCAAGACGGGCATCGTAGCAAAGGGTAGCGGGACAGCAGCTAAGGTGGCAGCAACGACCGAGAAGGCCAACAGATAGCGACGACTGACATCGCGGTAGAGATTGCCGATTTTCTCCCCAGCCCCTTGCTCCAAGAGTTGATGAATCGCTTGGGCTTCTGCTTCCGGCAGTAGGTCTGCTAAGGCATCGCGGAACGCTTCCAAACCGTAAAATACTGGATGATAGTCATCTTCTTCAAGCGTGAAGTCGATTAATACGGCGCGATCGCATAAGTCTGCAAAAGCTTGCTGCAAAGCGGTAAAAGCGCGATTCACTTCCTCGTAGGCGGGGGGATATATCGGGTGATCAGCGGTACCGGAGGGATACAACTCATGCAAGCAAGTCACTGCGAGTAAGCAAGGAATTTCGGGATAGCGTTTACGAAGCTGCTGAGCAATTTGGCGCAACGTATCGGTCGCAAAATCGTTAATCTTGACCGTAAGAATCAACACTCTGGCACATTGGGTTTGCTGTTGCAGATCCCCAATGAGTTCCTGAATTACCAACTGCGTCTCTCGGTTCACATCACCCAGCCCGACCGTATCGGTAAAAATCAGCAGCGGTACATCGTTGGAAGGATAAGCATAGCGCTCGGTATGTTGCGTGTGGGGCCGAAATCCTTGACCCACAATCTCGGCGGACACCCCCGTCAAGCCCCGGACGATTGAACTTTTACCAGATTGAGGTTTGCCAATTAGTAGCGCTTCCGTGGTAGGCAGTTCTGAGCGCACCTTCGCCAAAATCTCAGCCACTTGTGCTTCGCTGACGTTGAACCAGCCCGTGGTTAGTTGGCCTGCCTGATCGACTGGTAGGAGTTTGTTGAGGCGAGTAGTGGCCTGATTCCAAGCTCCTGAAATCCGCCGCTGCCAAGCTTCTTTACCCGATTCTGGGGGTGTGTTTGGCACCGATGGCTGAGGGGATTGAGAATCTGCGTCAGGGGGTTGGGTCATGGCATCAACACAGCAGCTAAGGGCGACTTGGCTGAAGTTTAAGGTACTTGGTGGAGATAAACTCTTAAGATTGTCCAACTTAGGAGCCAACTATAGCCATTTTAGCGAAGTCCGCAGCTAGTCCCTTGTATTAGAAGTTAGGCATTAGGAAGTTAGGCATTAGAAGTTAGGCATTAGAAGTTAGGCATTAGGAGTTAGAGATTGGAGGTTTAGACGTAACCTCTGCCTGAGGCACCGTCCTCGCTCTCTAACGTCAAACTGTAATTATCCCCTTGAGTTGATCTTCAATGACATTATGAAAATCAAAGTTCTTCGCAATACGACTTTTAAGAAATCAACGGCTGACTCTACTAAGCTACCTGAATCAGACAAAGTTCAAGTAGAAGCAGGCAAAATATTTGAGATTCACTCTTGGAAGGCAATCGATAAAAATCATCTCAAGGTGGCACTCCTCAAAGATTTTCTCGGCAATCCCCCACAAAATACCTGGCATGTTTACACGCCTCATGCCCAACTGATCAACAACCAAAACCAAGTCACAACAGCCACCCCCCAAAGGCCCAGGATTTCTCTACCCCTGCCTGCGCGCCGTCTACCAGAACGCAAAATCCTGAATGTCCCGCACAAAAGCCAGTTAGATAATGCCTTAAACCCAACTGGCGCTTGTAATGTTACCTCCTACGCAATGGTGATGGCCTACTTGCAGATTAAAGGGCAGACAGGTGTGGGGCAGTTGGAGGATGAACTATATCGCTACATGGAGCGCAACCGCCTATCACGCTGGGAACCGTTGGATTTGGCGAAGATGGGTCGCGCTTATGGCTTAAAAGTAGATTTCACCACTCAAGCTCGCCTATCCGATATTCGCAAGGCGATCGCGGAAGGGAAACCTTGTATTATTCATGGTTACTTCACTAGCTTCGGCCACATTATGGTAGTTCGCGGTTATGATGCCAACGGCTTCTTTGTCAACGATCCTTATGGAGAGTGGTTTGCATCGGGCTACAGAAACGATTTATCCGGTCAAAATCTTCACTATTCCAATCAGTTAATTCAAAGCAAATGTTCACCAGAAGGCCCAAACTTTATTTGGCTCCATCGGCTCGCTAAAGCTTGAATGCTGCAATACATTCTGGAATACATAAAAAGCGATCGCCCGTTGTGAAAGCAGGCGATCGCATGAAGTAAGTTAAGTTCCTAAAAGTACCAACTGCGCTCAAGGCAAGCTTAAGCGCTCTGGAGAGATAAAGCAGGATAATCGATATATCCTCGCTCATCTCCGCCATAGAAGGTAGAGCGCTCGGCAGGATTGAGCGGAGCATTGATGGCAAAGCGTTCTGGCAGATCCGGGTTCGCAATGAACAGCCTACCGTAAGCGACTAAATCTGCTTCTCCGTTGGCTAGCACCGCATTTCCGCTCTCGCGATCGTGGCCTCCCGCCGCAATGAGTGTGCCTTTGAAGATCGGGCGGAAGTAGCCTGTGGTTAAGCGAGAGGCAGGGGTGTCAGCGGTAAAGTTTTCGTCAGCTCTGGGTTCCACAATATGTAGATAAGCCAAATTAAACTGGTTTAAAGCTTGAGCCGCATAGGTAAACGTTGCTACAGGATCAGAGTCAGACATGCTGTTGAAGGAACCGCTGGGAGCCAGACGAACTCCGACACGCCCCCCGTTCCGGGAGGCTTCGCCAACGCCGCCCCACACACCCACCACGGCTGCGGTAACTTCTAACAAAAACCTAGCTCGGTTTTCAATGGAGCCGCCATATTCATCTGTGCGGTGGTTAGTCCCATCTCGCAAAAACTGATCGATCAGGTAACCGTTGGCCGCGTGAATCTCTACTCCATCAAACCCAGCCTCTAAAGCATTTTGCGCCCCCTGACGGTATTGCTCTACAATCTCAGGAATTTCATGGGTTTCTAGAGCGCGAGGAGTGACAAAGGGTTTCATGCCTTCATAGGTAGAAGCTTGCCCTGTGGGTGCGATCGCGGAAGGAGCCACAGGCAAAGCGCCGTCTGGTTGTAGAGCAGGATGGGAGATCCGTCCTACATGCCAAAGTTGTAAGAAGATCCGCCCTCCCTTCGCATGGACAGCATCAGTGATCAGCCGCCAGCCTGCTACTTGTTCTGGTGAGTAAATACCAGGGGTACTAGGATATCCCAAGCCTTGGGGTGACACTTGGCTGGCTTCAGTGATGATCAAACCTGCGGAAGCTCGTTGAGCATAGTAAGTCGCATTTAAGGCTCTAGGCACATCACCTGCTCCCGCCCGATTCCGAGTCAGAGGAGCCATCACCAAGCGATTCGGCAGTTCGTAAGGACCGAGCTTTACCGAAGAGAGGAGATCAACATTGGCACTCATGAACAAAATCTCCCTGAGACTCCATTGAAATAAACTAAGTTAGGCAGCGGAATGAGAGGTGCGATCGCGGTGTAACAAAGCGTTGAGCTTATCTGCCAAGACTTGCTTGCGAACCACTCCACTCACCTGGTCAACCGCATGACCATCTTGGAACAGAATGAGGGTAGGGATAGCACTGATGTTGTATTGCGTGGCAAGCTGCTCGTAATCGTCCACATTGAGCTTGGCCACCTTTGCCTGCCCCTCAAAGTCTGCGGCTACTTCTTCCACGATGGGGCTGAGCATGCGGCAAGGCCCACACCAAGGAGCCCAAAAATCTACCAACACCGGAACGGAACTAGCAAGCACTTCGCTTTCAAAGTTTGTGTCGGTCAGCTTGATCGATTGATAATGATCTGACATGGCCTTACGCCTCCAGTTGGTTGTTGCAATTCAAGTAGTTAAACAACCATTTAACTAAATAATAGACAACCTTTTCTCAATAGTCAAGTACTTGTTCAAGTATTTGAGCAAGTGCTTTTACACCTTAAAATGGAAGTAGAATCTATTAGCACTGGAAAGGGATTACACCCCTGCGATCGCCCATGCTCAACTCCAATCTCGATTCCTCCCTCAGCTCTGTTGCCTTGCTGAAATTAGACTCGGAACAACGCGCTAAAATCTTTGCGGCCCTTAGCGATCCCACCCGCTTACGGATTGTAGAATTGCTAGCCCAGTCCCAAGAAATGAGCGGCTCAGAACTCGCCAACTACCTAGAAATTAGCTTGGCGTTGTTCTGCCACCACTCCAAAACTCTGGTTGATTGCGGCCTCGTTCAAGTTAGAAAAGAAGGACAAACCAAATACAGCTCGCTCAATCGCTGCCTACTCGCCAACTGTTTAGCCAGCATCAAGGGGCTGTCTGATGCCAACAGCTCTAACTAAAGGCATCACGTTTGGGGCTCTCCCAACAGGATCAGAGAACAATTCAAAGATTGCACAATTTTTGTTGTCACCTCACTCACCGCTAATCCTCCGGCAGTTCGGTAGCGCACCGTATGCAGCATGACTAAATCAACCGCTTCCGCTGCTTCCAACACTGCTCCGACGATATCACTACTCTGAACAGTTTGAGTAATGGTTCCAACCTTCAAACTATGGCTGGTGGCGACCTCGGATAGTCGTGTGGAAAATTTAGTGGATTGGGCAGTCGAACTCTGAGGATTACTGACATGGAACAGGGTGACAACAGCTTGGTTTGTGTCAGCCAAAACTTGAGCCAATCGAATGGTGCGTAAGGTTGCAGGCGTCAAATCGTTGACCAGCACCAGAATGTTTTTAATCGAGGCAGGACTCATAAGTAACCGCGTCACAGCAACCGGACAGTGAGCGGAACAAATGACATTATCAATCACATTGCCAAAGAGTCGCGCCCGAAATCCGGTGGTACGAGACCAGCCCATGACAATTAAATTAGCATTTTGTTCTCGGCTCTCTCGACTAATGCCGATCGCCACATCATCATCAATCCGAATCGTCGCTTGAGTTTCTACGTTCAGCTCTTGCCCTAGAGCGATCGCCCCTTGCAGTCGTTTATGATTGCGATCCAAGAGAGATTCTAACCGAGGGTGATCCATGTAAACAGGAGCTTTGACGATCGCCATCGGCACAATCCGCCCTAACTCATGCCGTGCTAACATTGCTGCCATTTCAATCAGAAATTGCTGAGTTCTGGGGTTATAAGTCGGAACCACCACAGTAAAGGGCGTATCAGCTTCCGGGTTGTGTGGAGTTGGCGAATCTACAAGCCACGACGCCGATACCGTATCGAGATCAGTAGACGGAGTTGAGATCTGGGGAGCAAATCGCGCCGTAATCAGCGGCCCTAACACAGAAGTGACCACCATCAGCACAATGACACTATTGAGCACCCCTTCCCCAATCAGCCGTTCTCCTGCGGCATTGACCGTTTGATACCCTACCAACGTAGCGGCCAACGTAGCAGCCACTTGCGGTAGAGATAACGACCACATAGTCATCAGTTCTGGGAGATTGTAGCGATAGGCCCATTTGGCTAAGAGGGCCGCGACGAACTTACTGCCAATCAGCGCACTCACAAGAGCCAGGGTGAACCAAAGAGCACTCAAGGTTTTGAGAAAGGCGGGTAGATTGATCAGTAGCCCCATATCGATAAAGAAGCAGGGGATAAACAACACGCCGCCGACAAATTCCACCTTTTCTTTCACGGGGCTGTTGCCCAAGACATCATTGACCGCCAGCCCTGCCAGAAATGCCCCAACAATTTGCTCGATGCCAATTACCTGTGCGCCCACAGAGGCTAAAAACAGCGCCAGCAAAATGAATAAAAACTGATTGCCTTCTGCATCCCCAGAACGCCGAAAAAATTCCCTGCCTGCCCAGTCTAAGCCCACCAAAACCACCACGGAATAGAGGGCTACCCCAATCAATAGCGTGGCAAAGCCAGATGCAGTAAAGGCTCCTGTATGAATTCCCACACAAACGGCTAAAACTAGCAGGGCTGCTGTGTCGGTAATAATGGTGGCTCCGATCGTCACC
This sequence comes from Trichocoleus desertorum ATA4-8-CV12, assembly GCA_019358975.1. Taxonomy (NCBI): domain Bacteria; kingdom Bacillati; phylum Cyanobacteriota; class Cyanophyceae; order Leptolyngbyales; family Trichocoleusaceae; genus Trichocoleus; species Trichocoleus desertorum. Next base: position 49,521 of record JAHHIL010000004.1, on the reverse strand, counting down.
ATAACCGATTCATTCCCTACGACTCCTAAACGGCTGACAATCGGATAAGCCAATAGAGTATGGGATGCCAACAGTGATCCTATGAGCAAAGAGGCATTCCACCCAAAGCCAAAGAGCCGCCCGAGGGCAATGCCTGTGACCAGTGGGACGATAAAGGTGAAGAACCCAAATCCTAAAGAGCGATCGCGGGTCTTGCGAAACTGTTTGAGATCAATTTCCAGACCTGCCACAAACATCAAATAGACTTTGCCAATGCCCGATAGCAGTTGCATGGTTTCAGATTCGTGATCTAACCAGTGCAACCCACTCTGCCCCAGCACCACGCCAGCAATTAATAAACCGACTAGCCCAGGCAGACGCAACCGCTCAAACAGGGACGGCACGATCAGAATAACCGTCAGCAGAATGGTAAACGTAAGAATTGGACTTTGCATATGTCAGCCAATGTATTGGGGTACGCAGAAATGGGACTACTGACAAACTAGGTTTTTCCCAGTACAAAGCTATATTTACACTAATCTGCAAGAAAACAGGCGATCGCTAGTCCAAATCATGAGTTCTAGATTTACTGAATCGTGATTTGCAATTCATAGGTAGCGTTGCCGCGCGTACTACCAACAATCACCTGGTACTCGCCAGTATGGGGCAAAAGCACCGTTTCTGACTGCGCCTCAGTGGTGAGAATATCTCCGCTGGGAGACACGACATCAAAAGCGGCATTCTGTTCTGTTAAGGTCAGGGCAATCTTCATTTGCTGTCCTCCTTGAGCCTTGAGCAGGTACACATCCCGTTCTCCCCGAACGACAGCATGGTTGATGACAGTGCCATTACGACCTGCCTCAAACTGGACTGGCTTTGTATGTACGGCAGTAGCCGCATCTAGGAGATCGCGTGCCTCCAATCCAGCCTCATTAGCAAAGCGCGATCGCACCTCCTGACAATCCGCAGCAACCAGTTTAGCCTGCCGCGTCACAACCTCGCTGGGCGTAATGCTCCAGGTTTCCTGAGTATCTTGAACGTCATACTCAATCCAGGTGCGAATTTGGGCCTTTAGTTGATCTCCTGCCAAAGATCCAGAAATCTTTTGAGCATAAGAGGAATAGTAGCCCTCGGACTTATTTTGAATGGTGGCCCGACTGTCTCCGGTAACTGTCTGATCTGCCGCTACCGTTAAGCGCAAAGCCTTCGTGAGGGTTGGCAGATCGGCACGGTAACAATATTGCCCTGGCGCGATCGCGTTCGCAGGAGTGTCCGTAGGACTGGCTGAGGGCGCAGGTGAGGCACTCGGACTGGGTGATGCAGCAGGGCTAGCACTGGACACCGGGGCAGTGGGTGAGGATTGATCGGTACAGGCGATCGCGATCGGGAACACTCCTAGCATCACCACAACTAGAAACTTAGGTAGGAACATAACGCTACTTCTAAAAATACTCAATGGAACTCATACCGTCAGTCGGGATACCCATCATCCTACTCGACGGACTATTAGAGCCATAATGGGCGATCGCTAAAGTACAGTCTGGGAAAACTTCAGGTATCCAAATTTGTCTCAAACTCTACTTTGTCGTAGAGATCTGCCAGAGAGATTTGAAAAGGCACAGAAGCGATCGCTAATACTTCGTCTTCGCTGTCGTACTCAGAGAAAATCCACTTTTGCGGCTCAGTTTTTGAGTAATGCTCAATGTGCATTGTGTACTGATCCACTAAAATATATTCCTGAAAATTAGGAATAGTGCGATATGCAGCAAACTTTTCAACTCTGTCGTAGTTTTGCGTGGACTTTGATAGTACCTCTGCAATCATGACGGGATTGGTAATCGTATCTCTCCGTCCTTCAGCAAACTCTAGAGTTCCTGAAACGACCATGACATCAGGATAGGTATGAATCCGTTTTTTAGGAATCCACAGTCGTTGATCGGTGACAAAAACGCGATAAGGTTGCCGCTTCAAGGCAAAGTTCAAAGCACCACTCAGGTTGAGAGCAATTTGGTTGTGATTCGGTGAGCCTCCAGTCACAGGAACAATCGCTCCATCAATATATTCATGGCGTTCCTCTGAAGTAGTTTCCAGATCTAAGTATTCTTCAGATGAGTAGTAGCGTTGCTCTTGTGCCTGAATCATCTGCATTTACGCGATCGCTCTATAGAATGCCTGCTTGCCTAAATTTTAGCAATTACCAACTAAACCGAAATTTCAATAGTTAGGCGATCGCTCCTTACTATCCAACCTGCCATATTGTACAGCTAACAATGATAATTACAGGAGCATAAGTAATACATCTAAAAATATAGAAAAGGGTTTCAGCGCTCCATCTAAAACGCAATATTATGCGGAGAGTTTCTGGTTATCTATCCAACTCAAAGTGATATACGAAAACTCTCTGCTTCAGAATAGCAGTTGTACTACTCTTATTTGCGGTTAGTGGCGATAGTTTCAACTAACCGGTTAAGCTTCAAAATCAAGCTAATTGGTATTTAAAATAGCGAATATGGGCATTATTCTAAAATCCCTGCTAAATTTAGTTCGCTAATACGGGATTGCCTGACGAGCAGGTAATATACATAAACTCAAGGATTCGTTAAACGCGATGGAAGCCTCACCAGCCAGAGTTATTCAATATTTTAATGGGGAGAAACAGAATCTAATCCCCCTCTTTCAGCGTCCATATACTTGGACGGAGAACAATTGGCAGGCACTCTGGGATGATCTGATGGTGCAGTACGAAGTGGGCGACACTGGAACCCATTTCATGGGAGCGATTGTTTCTGTTCCGGCGCGTAGTACGCCTGTAGGAGTCAATAAATATCTCATCATTGATGGACAGCAGCGCCTCACAACCGTATCGCTGCTTCTTTGTGCCTTACGCGATTGTCTTGATCTAAATTCAGCTTCACGGATACAGGAAGTCTACCTAACCAATCGATTCCGTGATTTGGAAGACACCTTGAAGTTTGTACCAACACAGGCAGACCGAGATGTGTATCGTACCATTGCTCTTGACCGTCAGGTTCCAGAAAATAGTAAAGATGTTCGGATGGCTGCTGCCTATCATTTTTTTAAGAACAAATTGCTCAAGAGTACTGATCTTAACGATGATCGAGTCGATCCTGTCAAAGTATTAACCACTCTGGAGCAATGTCTCCAAGTCGTGATGATTAACTTGGGAGATGACGACGATCCGTATTTGATTTTTGAGAGTCTGAATTTTAAGGGCGAGCCACTTACCCAAGCTGACTTAGTGAGAAATTATTTATTAATGCGTTTCCGTCATTCAATTTCTACTGGCGGAGAGCAGGAGCGAGTTTACTCAAAATATTGGGTTCCGCTTGAGAGTCGGCTTAAGTCCAACCTTACCGAATTTCTTCGCCACTATACGATGAAAGATGGGGATGATATCAAGCAAGGTGGCATTTACGCAGCGATTAGGACAAAATTGAAAACTATGGACTCAACGGAAGCAATTGAAGCGGAAGTTCAGTCAATGCAAAGATTTGGAGAGTTTTATGCTAAATTCCTCTCCTCGGCTCCAGAAGAAACAGCAATCATTCGCGATCGTTTAGAGAACATTAAAGAAATTAAAGTAACGACCTCTTACCCGCTCTTACTCCGCCTGTTTGATGCTCGTCAGACTGGGGCTCTTAGCGACATCGAATTAGATAAATGCCTTGGCTTAGTTGAGTCATTTGTAGTCCGGCGATCTGTTTGCGGAGTACCCACTAACCCATTAAACAAACTGTTTATTCAGTTAGCCAAAAATTTTCCCGACACAGAGCACGAGCAGTGGTTGCTCCGTACCTTGTCATCCCCTGGCGGCAATCGTCGTTTTCCTAAAGATGCTGAGTTTGCCGCAGCCTTTATGAATCAACCACAATATGGACGTGGAACCACTCGGTTCATCCTCTGTCGTCTTGAAAAATCTTTTAACCACAAAGAGGTTGTGGATCTTTCGACGGCAACAATAGAGCATGTTCTGCCTCAAACGCTTAATCAGGCATGGAAAGATGAGCTGGGTGAAGAGCCGGAGACAGTTCATAACACTTTGGTGAATACGTTCGGCAATTTGACTCTGACTGGTTACAACTCAGAGTTAGGAAACCTTCCATTTTCAGAAAAGAAATCCAAACTCGATACCACGCATATTGAGCTAAACCGCTGGATTCTCCAGCAAACAAATTGGGGTAGAGCAGAAATCCAGGAACGAGCAAAGAATTTGCTGCTTACAGCCATTAAGATTTGGGTGTCTCCTTCAGACACAACTATTGATTCAAACATTGTCATATAGTAAAAATGCTGCCCAACAAGGCTGTTGCAGTGGATTGAATCAAGTTATTGGTGGTACACAAATACAAGCAGTCGTTAATTTGAGCCTTTAATAGTTTTTGCTCTTTGACCCTATAAGTATTGCTGCTGTAGAAAAAATTGCAGTTAAATTAGTGCTCCAATAAAGCGATTCGCTCTACTCAATACTCTTAAAATCTTACAGCGTGAGTTCTAGTTTAATCATCGTGGTTTTTCGCTGAAGATGAGGTAGGCTGCACCTGCGAGGAGCATGGCGGCGAGGAAATAGTTGCGGGTCAAAGGCACCTTCATATAAGCCACACTGAAACCTGCAAACACCAGCATCGTGATAATTTCTTGCAACACCTTGAGCTGCGGCAGATTGAAATAGGTTACACCGATGCGATTGGCTGGCACCTGGAAACAGTACTCAAAGAAAGCGATCGCCCAGCTAGCAACAATCGCGCTCCAAAGCGGAGCCGCTTTGAGATCTTTCAAATGGCCATACCAAGCGAAGGTCATAAAGATATTGGAGACCAGTAAAAGCAGGACTGGTTTGAGCATAGCTAGGCAGGGTTAGGGCAGTTTATCAGACACATCACGCCACAAAGCAATGCCACCAAATAGACCAGTGACATTGGGGACAATTTTGGCATTGGCGGGTAATTCAAAAGCGATTTTGTCAGTGTTGCCGCCGCCGATGTAGAGAACATCGTAGTTAAACAAATGCTCCAAAGACGCGATCGCCTTCTCCAAGCGACGGTTCCACTTTTTCTTACCCACGCGATCGAGGGCTTCTCGGCCTAACTGTTGCTCGTAGGTTTCCTCATTACGGAACTCATGATGTCCCATCTCCAAATTGGGCACCAGTTGACCATTGACAAACAGAGCCGAGCCAAAGCCAGTCCCCAACGTGATCACCAGTTCTACCCCTTTACCTGCGATCGCGCCCATGCCTTGCATATCCGCATCATTGATTACCCGCACGGGTTTATTTAACCGTTGAGATAACCCAGTCGCTAAATCAAAACCAATCCAGCTAGGGTCAAGATTCACAGCCGTTGCCGTCACCCCATTGCGCACCACACCAGGGAAGCCCACAGAAACGCGATCGAACTCACCTTGGCTCTCGGTCAACTGGGCGATCGCCGCAATTACGGCATCTGGGATCGGAGGTTGAGGCGTTTCCACGCGCGATCGCTCGGTTAGCGCATGGCCTGTCTCATCCAACACCATCACCTTTACACCACTGCCGCCAATGTCTACTGCTAGCGTTCGCATCGAATTTCCTCCTGGATGCTGTCCTATGCGCCAGTTTAGTGAATCTGCAACGGCGATCGCTCTATCTCAAGAAACTTTCCGGATTAGGGTTGGGCAGTCCAGAAAGGAAGAGTGGTAGATGCACCCTGATTGTGACCCCTGGCTACGGCTGGGGGTTTTTTGTTGCTTTTAGGCTAAACAGAAATAGGAAACACCCAATCTTGATAGTTTGGATCACGATTTTCGGTGATGGCAGTTAGTTTGTCTCTGAGTTTTTCCGTGATGGGTCGTTCAGTAGATAAGTGATAATTTTCGACTCGTTTGACAGGAGTAATTTTAGCCGCAGTACCACTGAGGAATACTTCATCGGCAGCAAACAACTCCGATTTATCAAGCGATCGCTCAACGACTTCAATCCCTAAATCACGGGCAACGGTTAAAATGCTGTCTCTGGTGATGCCTTCCAAAATATCTTGGTCAAATCCTGGGGTGATAATTTTGCCATTTCTCACCACAAAGATATTCATGCCTGAAGCTTCACTGACTTTGCCTTGAGAATTCATCAAAATCGCTTCATCAAAGCCCGATTCCACGGCTTCAGTTTTCGCCAGAGAAGAAGTGATGTAGGCACCGCTAATCTTGCCACGTAGGGGTAAGCTACGGTCTTCTTGACGATACCAAGAGCTAATCCGACAGCTGACGCCTTCAGGAGATAAGTAATCTCCCAACTCTAAGCCATAAACAAAAAAGTCTTTTTCAATATTGTGCAGTCTAGGAGCAATACCTAAGTCAGAAGTATAAACAAAGGGACGAATATAAAAGGAAGTAGTTGGTCTATTTTTTTTAACAAAGTCAACTAGAATTTGCTGGATTTTATCGGCTGGCAAATCGTAATGCAGAAACCTAGCACTACTACTTAATCTTTTGCAGTGAGCATCCAAGCGGAACAACAAGAACTGCTGATCGTTCTGAGGATCAGGAATGCCTCTTAAGCCACCAAACGCACCAGTTCCGTAATGTAGGGCGTGAGTTGCGATCGAAAGGTTGGCTTCCCCAAAGGGCACAAACTGGTTTCTAAAGTAAGCGATGGGCAGAAAGTTATGCATAAACCTAAGGAGCGCACTTCGTAGAAAAGCCATTATACTATTCTGGCTTTCCCGATTTTTATGGTTTTACCCCTTTAGTTCACTGAGGCGGTGTTGATTGAAGGCTCTCTTCCATAGTCGTTGGTTGCATCCTTGTTTGTTGTGGGGATGGATCTTGCTGGGGGCGGCCCTACGCTTTAACCACTTAGCTTCTAAGTCATTGTGGACGGATGAAGTTTCCACATTGGTCTATAGCTTGGGCCATAGCTATCGCACCGTCCCCCTCGATCAAGTCATTACCATCCGTAGTCTTCTAGAGCCGCTTCAGCCTGATCCAACTTTGGGCGCTGATGCCGTCCTGCATTATCTGATCAGCGAAGACACCCATCCACCTTTATATTTTGTCTTGGCTCATTGGTGGATGCAGCTATTTCCGCTCAACAATGGTTTAGTTTCGGCGTGGGCAGCGCGATCGCTACCTGCTTTATTGGGGGTTGCTTCCATTCCAGCGATGTTTGGGTTGGGTTGGCTCGCTTTTGGTTCCCGTTTGGCTGGGCAATTGGCGGCCATGATGATGGCGGTATCTCCCTATGGCCTTTTTCTGGCGCAAGAGGCACGACACTATAGTTTGTCTGTTTTGTGGGTGATTGCGTCGCTCAGTTGTTTCATCGCAGCGAACCAATGCCTCCGCGATCGCCGTCGTTTACCGATTTGGCTTGGCTTGAGTTGGGTCGTAATCAACAGTTTGGGCATTGCCACGCACTATTTTTTCAGTCTGACGCTATTTGCCGAAGCTTTTGTGCTCCTTGGGCAAGCCATCAGCCACAATCGCCAAGACCCAGGCGCTGGGTTGCGACCTTACTGGCGGCGTATCTATGCAGTGGCTGCTGGCACAATGGTGGGCGGCCTAATTTGGCTTCCCGTCTTGCAATCCGTTTACAGCAGCGAACTCACCGAGTGGATTAGAACGAGCGATCGCTGGAATCTCATGGCTTGGATTAACCCCATTTTTCAAGCCTTAGCTGCCTGGATCACGATGCTGTCTCTCTTACCCGTGGAAGCTGAGCAGTTACCCATTGTGATCGCTTCTGGGGTAATCATGATTATTTACTTCATTTGGGCCATCCCCCTGTTGTACCGAGGTCTGAAAGCTCAATGGCAAAGTCTGGAAGCTGGCATGGGTACGCAAACGCTAGTAGGATTTGTGCTGGGGGCGATCGCACTACTATTTGGCATTACTTACGGCTTGGGCAACGATTTGACCCGTGGAGCCAGGTACAACTTTATGTATTTTCCAGCGATTATGGCTCTGGTCGGCGTAAGTCTAGCAGCCATCTGGAACTCAGATTCCTCTAGTGCCACAACCACAGATAGTTTCTCACCACCGCAATGGCAGCGCCTCTGGCTACCGTTCAAAAAATATGGCAAACCAGCCATTTTGGTCGTGTTGCTGATGGGAGTCTTCAGCGGTTTAACCGTTACTAATAACTTGGGCTATCGCAAGTACTATCGCCCTGATCTGCTAGCACCCGTGATTCAAGCAACCTCACAGGTGCCGACGCTGATCGCCACGACGCACAACACCCTTGTGCAAACGGGAGAGTTAATGGGGCTGGCTTGGGAATTTTGGCATGCTGGCGGATCGGCCACTTCAGCCAATGGCTCCCCTCAGTTCTTGCTGGCACACCAGACTTGTAATCCTAAACAAACCACCTGCGAGCAATCAGCTCAAGTTCTCCAGCAAAACTTGGCTACTCTCCCCAGGCCATTTGATTTGTGGCTCGTTAATTTCTATACGAATCCAGAATCAGCACTAATCACTTTCCTTCAAGCCCAAGGCTGTGCGGCTGCTCCAAAACTTAATTCAGGCGTAAATGGCTACAGTTATCAGCTCTACCATTGCTTGAAGTAACCCTAGTTGATCCACTCCCACGGCTGAAGCGCGTGGGATTTGGGACTCAAGCAGAGATTGCAGGCTCAGCCTGACTGACATCCCCTAATCCCAAGGTTGAGATCCCAACCTTTTTGATATTCACAGCGGCGTTGCCATCCCGGTCATTTACTGACTGGCACGAAGGGCAACGCCATTGTCTTGTGGAGAGTTCCAGAGATTCCAAAACGTGCCCACATTTTGAGCAAGCCTTAGAACTGGAGAACCAGCGGTCGATGTAGGCGACGTGCTTGCCTTTTTTGGTGGCGACCCATTTGAGAATTTGCAGAAACTCACGGAATCCTAAATCACTCACCTTGCGACCCCAGAGACGCTGCATTCCCTTCAGGTTCAGTGTCTCGAAGTACAGCACATCGAATTGTTCAGTCAGCTTGTGCGCCAACTTCCAGAACCAGTCCCGTCTGCGATTGGCAATGTCCTCATGCTTGCGAACGAGGTTCAACCGAGCCTTTTCGCGACCGTGAGAGCCTTTGCATTTACGGGAATGGTGACGACTGGCTTTTTGGATGGCAGCAAGTGACTGCTTGAAGAACTGCGGAGACTCAATACTGAAGCCTTCAGAGCCAGTGAGAAACGACTTCAGCCCGAAGTCAAATCCAGCGATTCTACTCGGCTCGGACTTGGCTTCTAGCTCAGATTCAGTCTCAACCACAACCACCATAAACAACTCCCCTAACGCAGTGCGCTTGATGGTCAGAGTCTTGACTTTGCCCTCGACCTCTCTGGAGTTCCAGTATTGATAGACCCGCTCTCCAATCTTGACGCGATTGCCACTCAGGAATTTGTAGCCAGCTTGCTTAAGGGTGAACGACTTGTATCGTCTCACTCTCTTAAAACCAGGTGGCCTGACTCCTTTTTTGTGATGCTTAAAGAACAGTTGATATGCTTTCTCAATGCGTTGGCACACATCCTGCACAGCTTGAGAGCCAACCAATTGCCAGAACGGTTTGCGCTTCCGTAGTTTAGCGATATGAGATTGAAGTTTTGCACAACTCAAGTGCTTACTCCACATCCGGTAGTAGCGTTTGTGGAGAGCAATGCAGTGGTTGTAGATCACCCCAGCAGCATTAATCGTCCGCTTTAGATGGCGGTTTCGCTGGTGCTGATAGAGCTTAAACTTCAATGTCTTCATGCTGTCTATGATACCATAGCCGTAGACCATAAACAACTAAAACCTGTGGCTCAGAAGTACAGAAATTGCCAGACAACCGTGAGCTTATTGAATTACCACTTTGTCTGGATCGTCCGCAGAAGGCGACCTATCTTAGAAGGCGTTCTAGACCAGCGCTTAAAAGAATTGATAGTTCAGGCTGCCAGTACAATCGATTGCGAAATTCTTGACTTAGAAACTGACAAAGACCACGTTCACCTATTCATTAATTGCTTGCCAACCCTGGCTCCAAATCAAATCATTCAGCGCATCAAGGGGTTTACTTCTCATGAACTGAGGCAAGAGTTTCCTTGGCTAAAAACCAAGCTACCTAGCCTTTGGACTCGTAGTTATTTTGTTTCTACGGCGGGTCGTGTTTCTGGGGATACTATTCGTCGATACATTGATTCTCAGCCCTCAAGATAGTTGTTCGCCTCCGGTTTGTGCAACGCACACGCTCCGCGAACACCGCCTTATATCCCACCGCTAAAGCATGTGGGCTTTACGGCGATTTCTGTAAAGCTATTCTTGTCTCAAGGTTTCGGGAGTACCAACCGGAGATAACCCAGCGATCGCCCGCAAATTCTGGCAACGGACTAGTTCTGTAAAACTCAACTGAAGTCGGCCTTCAATTTGAGCGACTGTCTCAATCGCGCTCAACAAGTGACGAGCGGCTTCTGCTTCTGTATAGCCCCGTCGCAGAGCCACCCGAATAGCGGCTTCATCAGTTTCTAGTTCTCGCTGCGAACTCTGAGTCGATCGCCAAATCTGGGTTCCCGCGATCGCAGCCAAACTCCCTGCCATCAACACCCCGACTGCATCTCCCTGTACCGCTTCCACACCCGCACCGACTAGGCCAATTGCTATTAAACCGCGATAAAGATCCGGTTTGAACCACTTGATGCCTATTAACCAGCTGACCGCTCGCAACAAGGCTAGATCGCGCTGAGGCCGAGACAATTGACTCCACAGGTCAAAGTTAATGAAAATCGGGCGACTGGGGGACCAAGGCACAGGATATGAGTAATCCACCACCTTAGATTGCTCCGGTTTGCTGGCAATCTTACACAGCATGCGACCGGAGGCAGGCATGAGATCTAAGAGGTGGCGAACTTCGGGATCAGGATTCATCATTTCCCGATTTTACAAGCTATTGCCTGAGCGATCGCGCCCATTACCACTAGGGGCGTGGAGAAGGAGAGGGCGTAGCTCTACTAGCTGGATTAGCTCCTGTGGGTGCGGTCGTGGGTGCAGTCGTGGGTGCAGTCGTGGCAGTCGGCGTAGTTTGGGGCGCAGCCTGGACTCTAGGGCTGGTGGGGGGTGAGGGCTGTGGCGAAGCTGGGACTGGAGCAGTGGTGGGTGTGGTAGTGGCAGCTGGGCTACCGGGAGCCCCAGTAGTCGCAGGGCTAGTGGGGGAAGCAGTGGGTGAGGCACCAGGAGTTACGGCTGGCGCAATCTGAGCGGGAAGTTGGTCGCCTAAGATGCTGGCATTGCCTTCTTGGTAAAACACACCTGCAACTGCCGCAATCATCATCGTCGCCAAAGTGCCGACAAATAAAGCCTTCCAACCCAGTTCTGAGATATCTTTGCGTCGAGAAGGAATGAGGGCGATCGTGCCTCCCACAAAGATTCCCACTGAGGCTAAGTGAGCAAAGCCAGATAGGGCATAGCTGATAATCAAAACGGCGCGATCGCTAATGACTCGTTCTGCTCCTGGCAAAGCTGCTGCCGTAGCCAAGGCTTGATAAGGAGGAATCGCCGTTTCTAGCAGTCTGCGGCCAATAATCACCGAGGATGCCCACAGTTCGTTCCAATCCAAGGAGACTCCGGTCAAAAACGTGAGGGGTAAAAAGAGGGCACCCTCAATATTGGCCAACGTGATGACGCTAAAAATATCCCCAATGGGGCCAGGAATCGCAGCTAAAGCTCTAAAAATCTGGTTAATTAAGGAGACCAAACCCAAGATTAGGATCAGCACAGCAGCGATCGCTACCGCCATTTTGACGCCATCCAACGCCCCCACAATGGCCGCGTCCATTGGGCTAACCCGCTCGATTGGCTCCCCGCCTACAGTCTCATGCTTGGGTGCGTCCTCAAAATCTGACTCTACAACCGCTGCTTCCTTACGGGTTGTGGCTTTGGATTCCATCGGGATGCCACCCGCCGTTAAAGGAACTTCAGTTTCGGGTACTAAAATTTTCGATAAAACAAAACAGGCAGGAATCGCAATAATAGACGCTGAAACCAGGTGTCCCAAAATATTAGGAAACACAGGTCGCAGAAAGCTGACATAAATGGCTAGGGTTGAGGAAGCAGCAGTGCCAAAACAACAAGATAGAATGGCGCAGAGTTCGCTGCGAGTCATCTTCGGCAAATAAGGCTTCACGACGATCGCCGCTTCAATACCGACAAAAATATTGGCAGCACCGCTGAGCGCTTCCGCCCCACTCAGACGCATCGTGGCGTAAAACACCTTAGCAAAGATATTAGTAATAACTTGGATGACCCCAATGCTGTAGAGCAAGGCCATTAAACCAGAGAAGAAGATAACCGTTGGCAAAGCCCGAAAAGCAAAAATATAGCCTAAGTTGACATCCGCAGGTCGATCTGGCAGGGGTACGAGATTCTTACCAAACACAAAGTTTGCGCCCGTATCTGCGGCCAAAAATACCCCATCTAGCAAATTGCTAAATCCTTGGAGCGCGGCTCTAGTGGGTGGAAATAAAAATACTAATGCACCGAGGATGAGTTGAAGCAAAATGCCCGACACCACAACTCGCCACGGAAACACTCGGAAGCTGCGATTCTCCGAAAATAACCAGGCGACCGCACAGAGACCAAAAATACCAAGGAAAGAAAGTAAATTGAGGTAGCTCATAGGCTTAGTACATCGGCTGATAGTGCAGGTTTGTCAGTTAAAGTCTTTTCGGTTAAAAGCAAGAATCGCTGCTTTGGCAGGAATTATCACGACCCACAGATCAAGTTGCCCGGAAGTTGATAAAAAATAGCACTTCGGTTCTAGTGAAACCTTAAGCAGGACTGTTAAGGCTGGAATTTCTTAAAACCTTAAGATTTACCGCACTTGAACCACCGAAGTTGGTTGCCCCTGGTAAACACCCTGCGATCGCGCTAATAATAGACAGTGAATTTCAGTAACTCTTGGCATGGACGCTTTCGATCCCATTGCACCTGACTGGACTCAATCAGCTATTCACGCCTATGAATTTCATTGTCCTCAGTGTCACGCACCCAGCCTAGAAGCCCAACAAGTTTGGATTAATCGCCGATCGCCTGTGTTTACAGAAAACCATCGCCGCAAATGGCAAGAGTTTTACCTGTGTCGGTGCGGCTTTGCTTGGTGGGCTTGGAGCAGCGATCGCCCCCCTTCTAAGCTTGGCGATCGCGAGTTACCCCAGCAAGATTTGCCAGGTTTTTGGTAATGCCCTAGAAAACTACGACAAAAGTTGCTGTTCTGAAGAATAGCTTTGTCCGACGGCTACCCGTGGCAAACGATGCTTGAAACCACAGAGAATCTCCCAAGAAATCGTACCTAAAGTGGTGGCCCAGTCATCGGCAGTAATGCGATCGCGGCCATCTTCACCTAACAGCGTCACTACTTCCCCAGCCTCTAAATGGGGAATGTCCGTCACATCAATCATCAGTTGATCCATGGTCACAGCTCCCAACTGCCGTACCCGTCGTCCCCGGATCAGCCCTGTGAGTTGATTGGACAGATTACGGGGCACCCCATCGGCATAGCCAATTCCCACCACTGCAATCGTCATTTCTCGGTCAGCGACGAACTTGTGGCTGTAGCTGACTCCTGTGCCTGGTTGAATTGTTTTCACTTGGGTGACTCGCGCCTTGACTTGCAGGGCTGGCTTCAGGTCTACTACCGTTTGCAAATGGGGAGCGGGATAGAGACCATACATTGCTAGGCCGACCCGCACCAAGTCGTAATGCAAATTTGCATCCGTCAGAGTCGCTGCTGAGTTGGCTAAATGCAGCCGAGGCAACACTATTCCTGTGGCTTGCAGTTGTGCGATCGCCGCTTCAAATCGTTCTTGTTGCAGCCGCATGATTGTAGGGTCAGGGCTGTCAGCAGTCGCTAGATGGGAGTAAATGCTGGCAATTTTCAAATGTGGCAAACGCTCTACTAACTGCACAAATGCGATCGCTTGTTGCCAGGGAGTACCCAAACGAGACATGCCTGTATCCAGCTTGATATGGACAGGTAGCAGAGGAGGCTGAGACATGTCACTTAGGGTTTCTGAGAACACCAATGCTTGCTTGGGGCTACCCAGCGTGGGTTGTAGTTGCCAGTGGGCGATCGCCCGGATTTGCTCTGGCGTGTAGGTTGCCCCTAAGACTAAAATCGGCGCTGCAATGCCTGCCTCTCGGAGCGCAATGCCTTCAGGAATTGTTGCGACTCCTAGCCAAGTCGCGCCATGTTGCAACACCGTCTCGGCCACAGTTACAGCTCCATGACCATAGGCATCTGCTTTCACCACTGCCATGAGTGACGTTTTAGGCGCTAGCAACCCCTTGAGCTGCCGAATGTTATGTGCCAAGGCATTCAAATCGACTTCTACCCAAGCTCGCTCACACAGAGGCTCTCTGGGCACCTCTCGTCGAATTGGGGCCATTTTTTGTTCAGGCTTTTGGCTCAGCATCTCTATCACTCCTCGACTCACACCACTGCCAACCTAAGGCGAAGCACCTAACCCTGCCAACCGCAGAGCAGGCTAATAAAATTTACCAGCAGTGTAACAAGGGAACAGGATAAACCCATTCATCCACAATAGTTCTATTCTTCTAAAGATTCTAAATATGAGCGAAAAACAGAAAATTTATAGAATTAATAATATTTCTTGGGAGCAGGTGCAGAAACTTTTAGAAGAGCCAAGCTGTCATAAAAATGACAATTTAACGGTATGCGCGCCATGCCAATAGTTCTTCATTCTCAACCTTTACCACACGAAAGTAGCTTTGAAAGTAAAACTTGCAGGTAAAAAAGTAAAGAGAAATAAAAAAGTAAAGAGATTTGGTCATGGACTTTAAAAAGATAATTGCTTTTTTAGCGCTTCTTACAATTCCCCTATTCGTTTTGAGTGTTAATGCTGTGATGGATCAAAAACCTGAAGGATATACAGCAGATGATGCAGTCAACCTGAATCCAGACCCAACAGGTCCAATTATCCCTAAAGTAAATAGCAATCCAGAACCCGTCTTTAGAGCGAACAAGGGTACTTCAAAGGACAAGTTATTCGACATTAACAAAAAAATCAAGAAAGATAAGATAGCAGAAAAAAAAGGCAAACTTCAAAAGGTAGAACTAAAAACATTTGGAGAGTATCATCAAACTTACGATACGAAGGTCAAGGACTTTACGCAAGTGTCGCCTGACCATCTCGTATGGGTTGTTGAATCCTATTATCCAGAAGGCATTGATCATCCTAAAGTAGGCGTAATTAAGAATGCTCAAGTTGTAGGAGCTTATGATGCTGAAACGGGCGATTTAATAAGAGAACTTTACAGAAGCCTTCAGTAATTTTGGTTTGTATCACGCAATGGAAAGTCCTACTTAATGATGCCAGAAGTACAACCTATCTAGGCTGAGTGGGACTTATGGTTTCTATTGACGAGTTTATCATTGCGGTTTTCTGCTGTGTGGACGACTTGCTAAAGGAAATGACCTAGGGGCATCCGATTCGACCTAAAGGCTTTGCACCTGCTTTAGCTAACAGTGAGGTGATCAGGATGGCAATTGTGGCAGAGTACCAAAGAATCAATACTGACCAAGCGATTTGGCGGTATTTCCGCCGCCATTGGTTGGATTAGTTTCCTCGTTTGGGTAGTCACTCTGCCTTTATCAAGCAGGCAGCGAACCTGTGGCAGTACAAGGAATTACTCCAACAATGCTTAGCCACTCCGTTGGGGGTTCGAATTCCGCTCCAAAGGTAGAGGAGAGATAAAACCTTATTTTTTAGTAGGAAGAAAAACTATTTCTGAGATTGAGGTTGCCTAAATAGGCTTAACCCCTTCTAGACTCGGCAGAGCAGATGTTAGCTGTGTTACTATCTGGAAAAATATTCTCTCTGTCAACCATCAATGAGCAAGGTTCTGGTGCTAAACGCCTCCTACGAACCACTCAACATTACGAGCTGGCGACGGGCGATCGTTTTACTTCTCAAAGGCAAAGCAGAACAGGTAGAACACAACGGCAAATGTGTTTACTCTGATTTCCCACTGCCCACCGTGATTCGGCTGCGGCATTATGTCCGGGTTCCTTATAAGGAAATTCCACTGACCCGACGAAATATCCTCCACCGAGATAGTCACTCTTGTCAATACTGTGGCTACAGTGGCGACGACCTGACCCTCGACCATGTGATTCCGCGATCGCGTGGCGGCGGTGATAGTTGGGAAAATATTGTGACTGCTTGTGTTCGCTGTAATGTCAAAAAAGGCAACCGCACTCCGAAAGAAGCCAACATGCCTCTAGAGTATCCACCGCGCAAACCTCATAGTGGCCTCTACTTTGAAGTCACCAAGCACGTCAAAAACGGCGGGCATCAAGAATGGCGCAAATATGTGATTGGGATCTGACCCCGTGTTTAGGTAAGCACGGGGTTTTTAATTGGTATTTTTAGCTAGCGACGGAAGCCCCGCGCTGTACTTGAAAAGTCAGCGTCGGGATAGGGAGTCCGGCGATGAGGAGTCTCACCCCGAACGATGCCATGGGCGGGTGGAGTAGGTGAGCGACGCATCGCCAACCTATCGAGCAAATAGAAGGCTTGAAGTCTATTCATAGCAAGGGTTTCAAGGTATAATTTAGATGGTTTAACAACCCACCTGACCGCATCGAACAGACAGGCAAACTTCAAAGTAGAGGTTCGACTCTTGCCGCAGATAGATCGGTAGTTCAGGGAAGCTGTTTTCTCCAGCTGGTCGCCATGGCGTAAATCCAAGAGAAGCAAAAGCAAAAGTTATCAACCTGCGGAAGGCGGGTTGCTGCCTGGGTGGTAGGCAACTATCACGGGAGTCAGTGGGATGTGCTGCGAATGCAGACATGACCAAAACCTCCAGAAGCTGCGTCAGACCAATACTTTGCTTGCAAGGTGGAGGCAGTGGCTGTTGAAACAGGAAGCCCGTGCTGTATTGCTTGCAATCAGCGTCGGGTACTTCACCTACTGAGAGTTAAAGTAGGGTGCTGGCGCTATCTATGGCTTCATAGGTAGTCTGCGGGGGTATGCCGTTCTGCGAGTTTTTTGCGAAGATCAGGGTGTACAGATCAACAGCTCAATCGCTGATTTCTGCCAAGTTTATAGCATTGCCGCGATTGGGAATACGATTCTAACCCCAACTTTGTGCCAGTATGCCATCTAATTCGCTTAGGTCTCGCAACAGTCTAGTTCTAAACTCAGAATCAGCAGAACCAATCGTGGAAGCCAAGTCTGTCGAATATCCAGGGGTTGAGTATCCAGAGGTTCGAGCCACTGCCAATGTCGGCGATCGCCAAGTTCAGCGCTCATTTGACTCCAAACCTGACCACAAAGTAGAAGCGCTCCGACAAACTTTAGAACGGCATGAAGGCGAGCGACAACTAATCATCCTGCAAGATTTTCCCGACCCGGATGCTCTTTCTTCCGCTTGGGCCTACAAACTGATTGCTGAGCAGTACAACATCCAGTGCGAGATTGTCTACGCTGGCACGCTCAGCCACCAAGAAAACATTGCCCTAGTCAAGCTGACCAACTTGCCAGTCCAGCGCTGGACAGTGCAGAGTACCAAAAACAAAGATTTATCGGTTTACCAAGGCTGCGCTCTGATTGATAACCAAGGCACAACCAGCCAGCTTCTGACCTTGGTGCAACAGGCAGGCCTTCCCGTTACGGTTGTGATTGATCACCACAGCATGCAGGGGGGACTAAACCCAGAATTCTGCGACATTCGGCCTCATACGCGGGCCACTGCTACTATCTGCGCCCACTATCTCCAAGCAGGCTTACTGACTTTAGACAGCAGCATTAGCCAGCATGTGAAGTGTGCCACTGCCCTGATGCACGGTCTGCGCTCTGATACCAACACCCTAATGCAGGCGCAGGAAGAGGACTTTCTCGCTGCCGCCTACTTAAGTCGGTTCTACGACACCCAACTGCTCAATGCGGTCCTCCAGTCAGCTCGTTCTAAACGGGTGATGGACGTGATTGAGCGATCGCTGCGCAACCGCATCGTACAGAACAACTTCTCGATCGCTGGGGTGGGTTATTTACGTTACGACGATCGCGATGCCATTCCGCAAGCCGCAGACTTTTTGGTCACAGAAGAAAACGTCCATACTGCTGTAGTTTATGGCATTGTGCACGATGAGGACGAAGAACTCGAAGTCGTGATTGGCTCCTTGCGAACCAGCAAGATCACCCTCGACCCAGACGAGTTTATTAAAGAAGCCTTTGGTCAAGATGCTCAAGGCCGTTTTTTTGGTGGTGGTCGCTTCACAGCTGGCGGGTTTGAAATTCCGATGGGATTTCTCTCTGGCTTCAATGAAAATGCCGACTACGCCAAGATGAAATGGGAACTCTTTGATGCCCAAATCAAGCAAAAGCTGCTGCGATTGGTGAGCCCGGAAGACACGTTTATTTAGTTGAGCTAACCTCTCCCCAACCTCTCTCCTGCGAGGCGAGGGGCTTTGAATCTAGCTCCCCTTCCCTGGTAGGGAAGAGACTGGGGGTCAGGTTTTATCTAGAGAAAGTTTCTATGTCTGACCTCTACATCATTCGTCATGGCATTGCGGCGGAGCGGGGTACTTATGCTCGTGATGAGGAACGTCCCCTGACCGAGGAGGGTCGTCGCAGAACTCGCCAAGTCGCCAAGCGCTTGGTTGAACTCAAGCTGCAATTTGACTTGATTCTCACGAGTCCCCTAGTCCGGGCACATCAGACAGCAGAAATCTTGCAATCTGAGGGCTTAAGTGATCAGCTAGAAGTATCAGACTATTTAGCGCCCGATGGCAGTTTAGAGGCTTGGTTGATCTGGTTTGACGAGTGGCAGCGATCGCACCCCCAAGCTCGTTTGGCGATCGTGGGGCATCAGCCAGATCTGGGCAATTGGGCAGAAACTCTAGTTTGGGGACAAGCGCGGGATGGTTTGGTATTAAAAAAAGCTGGAGTGATTGGGCTAACAATCCCAGGATCGGGTCAGGCGATCGCAAATAGTTCTTTGTTTTGGCTCAGCCCACCGAAGTTCTTGCTATGACACTTCCCTCGCGGTTTCCTGGTAAGTTAGCTTAGATATAGGATTCACAACCTATTTGTGAACAAGGGGGGTGGGGGCAGTGCCCCTACGCAGGAGTTCCACCCCTGCAACCCGTTGTCGTATAGCCTCAGTATGTCTTAAGCAATCGGACGGTAGAGCCATGTCTATCTGCGAGTATCGGCCAGGTCTAGAAAATATTCCTGCCACCCAATCCAGTATTAGCTACGTTGATGGTCAGCGCGGTGTTCTGGAATATCGCGGTATCCGGATTGAAGAACTCGCAGAAAAGAGTACCTTCCTGGAAACTGCCTATTTGCTAATTTGGGGCGAACTGCCGACCCAAGCAGAACTCACTGCCTTTCAAGATGAAATTCAGTACCACCGCCGCGTAAAGTTCCGTGTGCGGGACATGATGAAATGCTTCCCAGAGAGCGGTCACCCAATGGATGCCCTGCAAGCTTCAGCCGCCGCTCTGGGTTTGTTCTACTCTCGCCGGGATCTGCACAACCCTGCTTATATTCGAGGGGCAGCAGTGCGTTTGCTAGCCAAAATTCCCACGATGGTGGCCGCATTCCAACTGATTCGCAAAGGCAACGACCCAGTCCAACCCAGAGATGATTTGGATTACGCCGCTAACTTCTTGTACATGCTGAATGAGAAAGAGCCAGATCCCCTAGCCGCACGAGTCTTTGACGTTTGCCTGACGCTCCATGCCGAGCATACGATCAATGCTTCGACCTTCTCAGCAATGGTTACGGCTTCAACTTTGACTGACCCCTATGCCGTGATTGCCTCAGCAGTCGGCACCCTAGCTGGCCCCCTCCACGGTGGCGCAAACGAAGAAGTGGTAGCGATGTTGGAGGGAATCGGCTCTGTCGCCAATGTCCGCCCCTACCTCGATGATCTCTTGGAGCGCAAAGCGAAAATCATGGGCTTTGGGCACCGTGTCTACAAAGTCAAAGACCCCAGAGCCACCATCTTGCAAAATCTGGCCGAACAGCTATTCGAGAAGTTTGGCCGAGATAAGTACTACGACATTGCCATTGAGCTAGAGCGAGCTGTAGAAGAAAAATTGGCCCACAAGGGAATTTACCCTAACGTGGATTTCTACTCTGGTCTGGTCTACAGCAAATTGGGCATTCCCACCGATTTGTTTACGCCTGTCTTTGCCATCTCGCGGGTGGCTGGTTGGCTAGCACACTGGAAAGAACAACTGGCCGAAAACCGAATTTTCCGTCCCACCCAGATCTATACCGGGACTCACGAAGCTCCTTATGTGCCCATTGAGAAGCGCCATTGAGAAGCGGTAGTCACATTCGGCCAACTCTTTGATTTTGAAACTGCGATCGCCTCTCCGAAACGCCCTCTAAAATCGGCCAGTGATGGGTCATACCCCCCTTGCTGTTCGGGATCAAGCTTGTAGGATGGGCGAAGTGACGATTTTCAGGAACTCCAGCCCTCAAGCATGTTGTTTGGGGGTTTTTTGTATTGCAATATCTAAATCGGTTATGAGGAGTGCGCCTCTAATAACCCAACAGCTTTTTCTATAGAATCCATAGAGTTCTGGCAAATTAAATTTTTGCATGATGTGGAACCGGGGCAGATCTGCCATCCTTAGCTAAAAATTCCAGAGATCTGGTAGGTACAACTTCTTATTTCTAAGACTACTGACAATCCCGTCCAGCGATATACTAAGCACTGTAGAGGTCAAACATTCTTCATAAAGAAACTTACTGATCAATCCCTATCTAGGGTGTTGCTGGATTGAGAATTCAGACAGCAACCACAAACTACAAAGCTGCCAACCCAGCCGCTTTTAATTTGGTTGAACGAACTCAGCGATCGCCATTATTGAAAACATGAATCCAGGAATTGACCTACAAGGAAGTTTTATCCAAGCGCTCGTGCAACTGGGCTTGCCTACCGACATTGCCAGATTGGTTTGGCTCCCCCTGCCGATGGTCGTGATGCTGATAGGCGCGACAGTCGGTGTATTAGCTTGTGTCTGGCTAGAGCGAAAAATCTCTGCTGCCGCACAACAGCGGATTGGTCCAGAGTTTATTGGGCCTATGGGCGCACTGGCACCCTTGGCAGACGGCCTCAAGCTAGTTCTGAAAGAGGATATTGTCCCTTTAAAAGCTGACCCCTGGCTGTTTACCCTAGGACCCGCAATCGTCGTGATTCCGGTTTTTCTGTCCTACCTGATCGTGCCCTTCGGACAGAATCTTTTAATTACTGACCTCAGCATCGGCGTCTTTCTCTGGATTGCCCTCGCCAGCATTACCCCGATCGGCTTGTTGATGGCTGGGTATGCCTCAAATAACAAGTACTCCTTGATTGGGGGTCTGCGGGCAGCAGCCCAATCGATTAGTTACGAAATTCCCCTCGCTTTGTCAGTCTTAGCGATCGTGATGATGTCGAACAGCCTCAGCACGATTGACATCGTCAACCAGCAAGCGGGCTACGGCATCCTAGGGTGGAATATTTGGCGGCAACCTGTAGGGTTCTTGATTTTTTGGATTGCCGCCCTCGCTGAATGTGAGCGTCTTCCCTTTGACTTACCAGAGGCAGAAGAAGAACTAGTCGCTGGCTATCAAACTGAGTACACCGGAATGAAGTTTGGCCTCTTCTATCTCGGTTCCTATGTCAACTTGGTGCTCTCAGCCCTCTTTGTCGCTGTGCTATACCTGGGTGGTTGGGAATCTCCCATCCCTCTGAGTTTGATTTCTAACTGGTTCGGCATTAGCGAAACGACTCCTTGGTTGCAAATCATCACTGCGACCTTGGGCATCACCATGACCCTGCTCAAAGCCTATTTCCTCATCTTCCTGGCGATTCTGCTCCGCTGGACAGTGCCACGGGTACGGATTGACCAACTCCTCGACTTAGGTTGGAAGTTTCTTCTACCGGTTGGCTTAGTGAACCTATTACTGACTGCGGCCCTCAAGCTCACCTTCCCCTTTGCCTTTGGTGGCTAACTCTGGTAGCTAAACCAGCCCCTTAAACAGCCCAGGATGAAGCTGGTGTGAATTTTTAGCCAACTGCATCCACCTTCATCCCCCTCCTTTTGAGAAGCAAGCTCCATCCTTCATCCTTCAAGAACGGTGACTCCATGCTCAAGTTCCTCAAACAAGTTGGCGACTACACCAAAGAAGCGGTACAAGCCGCTCGCTACATCGGTCAGGGCTTATCTGTAACCTTCGACCACATGCGCCGACGCCCCATTACAGTTCAATATCCTTACGAGAAACTAATTCCCTCCGAGCGGTTTCGGGGGCGGATTCACTTTGAATATGACAAATGTATCTCTTGTGAAGTCTGCGTCCGCGTTTGTCCAATCAACCTGCCAGTCGTAGATTGGGAATTCAACAAAGAAACCAAGAAGAAACAGCTTAAGCACTACAGCATCGACTTTGGAGTTTGCATCTTCTGCGGTAACTGTGTGGAATACTGCCCCACCAACTGCCTATCCATGACTGAGGATTACGAGTTATCGACCTACGATCGCCACCAGCTGAACTATGACAACGTGGCCCTAGGGCGCTTACCGTATAAAGTTACAGATGATCCAATGGTGACACCGCTACGAGAGCTGGTTTACTTACCCAAGGGTGTTATGGACCCTCATGATCTGCCCCCCGGTAGCCAGCGAGCAGGCCAGCGTCCAGAAGAGATTTCGGAACAGCTTGAGAAAAATTCTGAGAAGACCCAAGCGTAATCAGCTTGACGTGCATGCATTCTAAGGAGATCAAAGGATTGTGAATCTAGCGGAAGGAGTTCAAATTGTCTCATTTGGCCTGCTAGGTCTGATGATGATTGGAGCAGCTCTCGGTGTCGTGTTGCTGTCTAATATCGTTTATTCAGCTTTCTTGCTTGGTGGCGTGTTTATCAGCATCGCTGGGCTGTACATTTTGCTGAATGCAGGCTTTGTGGCTGCGGCTCAAGTACTCATCTACGTGGGAGCCGTTAACGTCTTGATTCTGTTTGCCATCATGTTGGTAAATAAGCGAGAAGACTTCAAGCCTATGCCCAATGCTTGGGTGCGCCAGGCACTCACTGGATTGGTTTGTGTGAGTCTGTTTGCCCTGCTCAGCACAATGGTGCTTTCAACTCCTTGGTCTCTCTCAAATGCGCCCAGTGCTGGAGATGATGCCATTGTGGTAATTGGCAAACACTTCTTCAGTGACTTTTTACTGCCGTTTGAATTAGCTTCGATCCTGCTGCTAATGGCTTTGGTAGGCGCGATTATCCTGGCTCGCCGGGAGTTCCTGCCAGACGATACTTCGACGCTGCAACCCCAACGCCAAGTTTTTACCCTGCAAGAGCGCCCCAGAGAGGCAGTTCCCGCTTTAAGTGGTGGCCGAATTAAATCATCTCAGTCGGGTGCTGAAGCACCAGTGACCCCCAGCGATCGCTTAGATCCTTAATGTCACTCATTCATTAGACTTCCTGCACGAATCAAGATCAGAGGATCTATGCAACTTGAATACTTTTTGCTGTTAGCGGCTGCTCTGTTTTGCATTGGCATTTATGGCCTCGTTACCAGCCGGAACGCGGTACGAGTATTGATGTCAATCGAATTACTGCTGAACTCCGTCAACTTAAATTTGATGGCATTCTCGAACTACCTTGACTCCGCAGAAATTAAAGGTCAGGTATTCACGGTATTTGTCATTACGATCGCGGCAGCAGAGGCAGCAGTGGGTCTGGCGATCGTGCTAGCTATTTACCGCAACCGCGACACCGTAGACATGGAACAGTTCAATCTCTTGAAGTGGTAGTTACAGCGCATTCAACCGCGAGCTGCCCTCCAAGTGGTCAATTAAAAAGCGATCGCTCTCCTAGCTTCAAAGAGGGCGATCGCCTTTTTTTATAGTTCGGCTTGATAGTAGTCGATTGGTTTAATCTCTCCGACTGCATCTCTGTCTTTGTTGATGCAGCCTGGTTTCTGAGTAAATTGACAAACCCTGGCCCATAGCGTGGCCCTAGTTCCCGGTGGGCCGACAGAGAACAAGACGCGATCGCCAGTCGGAATCTTCAGAATTTTGACACCACAAGCAGAGCAAACTTCAGTGTTTCCTTGACTCATTATTTCGTTCTACCTTTGAAGGTCAGACCCTTTGTATACAAACTTTTTTGGTATAGTAAATCAGCCTTAAGACTACTCTCTGGCTAAAAACTCCCGCATGTACTGATTCACTAGCTGCGGCTGCTCCTGTTGCACCCAATGGCTACAGTTAGGGATATATTTAATCTGAAAATCTCTCACATACGCTTCGGTGCCGTAAGTCATTTCCTTACCTAGTGCTGTATCGTTTTCGCCCCAAATCATCAAAGTAGGCACTTGTAGCACGTCCCAATTCGATTTAAACAATCCTTGTTGAAAGGCATTGCGGTAATAGTTCAGCATGGCGGTGAGGGCACCCGATTTAGCAACCGCCTGTTTGTAAGCTTGAATATCCGCTTCTGTAAACGCATCCTTATGCACTGCCATACCCTTAAAAGCTGCTTCTAACGGCTGATAATCGCCCGCCTGGATCAGCCACTCTGGTAGCCAAGGCAGTTGGAAGAAAAAGATATAGGAACTGCGGAGCAACTGTTGGGGGGTACGGAGTCCTTCGGCAAACTTAGCTGGGTGCGGCAAGTTTAAGACAATCAAGCGATCGAGCATTTCTGGGTGAGCATAAGCAAAATTCCAGGCGATCGCGCCTCCCCAGTCATGGCCCACCAACACGCATTTGTCGTAACCCAAGCCCTGAATTACGCCTTTGATATCTTTGATAAACTCTGCCATCACATAGGCGGATTGTTCTGGTGGCTTGTCGCTATCGTTGTAGCCGCGCAAATCCAATGCCACGACTTTGTAATCCTGGGCGAATTCCGGAATCTGTTTGCGCCAGGAATACCAAAACTCCGGAAAACCATGCAACATCAGCATCAACGGTCCTTCGCCCTGCGTCACATAGTGCAGCTTAATACCGTTGGTCGAGATATAGGCGTGAGTCCAAGATTCAGACATAACTAGCTGTGAATCACGAAAGTAAACTTACCACCCCCTTCTAATCAAAAACTAGCCGTCTTAAATCCCCTCTGAAGTAGTAATTCGTCTAGTTGAGTCTGGCTATAAGCGTTACAAAACCTTCCACTTCTGAAGCTGCTTTATCAAGTTTTCTGCGATCGCCTCAGCTCGCGCTCCCTGTTTGCATTTATACTGAGGCGATCGACCTGAAATTCCTACCCAATTTGTGCAAGCTTGTCGTGCTAGGGGTACTTAGCAGGCTATTTCTATCATTTTTGCTGTTAATCTCCCAGACATATGGGAACTCTGGAGAATAATAAATTAAGCCTTGGGCAGAGCTTTACTCATTGCTGTTGGTTGTCTGCTCTCAACCTTTGATCTAGCGATAATTTAGGAGATGTGGTGATGTCTTCCCTCCAACCCTACAATCAACCATTCAGTTGGCAGTCATCCTCAATCTTCGGATTTTCCGCTAGCGATCTCTCCATTATCCAAAGTGGGCAATGGTTACCCGAACTCTCTCACTTTGTACCGATCAACTCGCCACATGACATTGATGCCAACTTAGATCAGGCTCGTGATGAGGGTGAAAAGCTTGACCTTCTGCTGATTACTGCTTTAAATCCTCATGCGCCTTCACTGCCAGGGTTAGGAGAGTTCATCCAGAGTAAGGATTTAACCATTCTTGCAGCGACTTTGCGAGGGTTCGGCAGTATTGGAGAAATTTTGAGAGAGCCTAGCCTCAATCTTGACCCTAACTATCGCCATCATTTAGAGCATCTGCGTTGGCTGTTAACTCAAAACCTAGATTTAACGGATGATGCAAATCCGAGTGTGCAGTTGTTTAAGCGTCTTTGCCAGGAGGCGGAATCTGGCTCGTCTGATCTCACACGCTGGGCAGCGGCGTATGCACTCCAAGCATTAGATTATCCGGCTAGTTTGCGAAAGTGGTTGCTACATAAACCACCCGCAGAAATTGAAGCAGAGATTTTACATGCTCAGAAGGATCAGATCTCACGCCTATCAGAATCAAGTAATCCTTCTGAAAAGCGGGATTGTATCAAATTTTGGGTATATGGCCCAACAGAGAAGCTTTTTAGTGAGTATCATGGCATGTATCACCAAGAGGTAGTACATGAAGTATTAAGCAAGCTAGGAATGCGAGGAATTCGCTTAGCACTTCAGTATGGAAATAGCACAACTGTAATAGAAGTAATTAAGTTAGCACGAAAAATCTTCAATCAGACCTCACCTAGTAGCCATGATGCTCGCTATCAAGATCGGGCAACGCGCCAAAACTTAGCAAATCGTTTACTGCCTTTACTCAACACAGATAATATTCAGCTAAGGAATTTAGTTGCTGAGAAGCTTAATGATGCGGACAATAATTACGCTGTTAGCAATCAGCTTCTTAATCCTGATGATCGTGCAAAGGTTGCAGTTATTGACACAACAAGTAGCTCTAGATGGGATCATGTTGTATCACTAGGTGAGATTACAATCCCAGTCCTACGTGATGCAGTAGAAGGTAGATTGAAATTTATTGAGGACGAAGCTCAAAATATTGGCTTTCAGATTGAAGCTCTTAAAGCGATAGATAGAATCATAAAAGATGCTCCGTTAAAAGTTAAAACGCTAATATCCTACTTAAATCATGATTCCGACAGGATAAGATTGGAGGCTTTTAATTTCTTACACCCTCTTAAAAGCCACTTAAATTCCGAATATTCTCAAATTATTGTTGCCTTGAATTTTCAATTGAGCTTATCGGATAAACTAAGTATTTTGTCAGCTTTTCAACAAGACCTCTCATTTGGATTGCCACTAAGTAAATTGAAAATGGAAGCATTTTTATTAGAGGCGGAAAAGCAAAAGAAGGCTCTTCACCAAACATTTGATAAAGCCCTTTCTGCTTGTGACAATCAGACAAATCTCAAAGATTTTTTGATTAAACAGCAAGAAATGTTTCTTGAGGAGATCTCAAGATATTTGTCTTTACTAAATAGACAACAGGAGGATTATAACGACAACCTGAAATTACAAGAACACAACAGAAAGTTGGAGGCTGAATTACAGAAGAAAAAGCGAGAAATTCAGGAGATGGAAGAAACAATTCATCGCTTTCAGCAAAAAATTAACCAGAATCTAGACGAAGATAAATTTCTTTTATCTAGCTCATCCGAAGGAGAATTATGTCAACAACTTCGATTTGCATTTTTACTTTTTGGCATCCCAATAATCTTAATTATGCAAAGCGGAGTCTTCAGTCTTATTTGGATCGCAATACTTGTGTGGGCAATACTTGATTGGAGCGCCAAGGAGTCATCACAAGAAAAAAGAACACAACTTAAAGCACAGACAGCAAACTTAAATATTCAGGTAAATTCATTGAATGAAAGGAAATATAGGATACAGCAAGAACTGTCTGCCATTGAGCGTCAGATAAAATAAATTAACACAGCCAAGATCAAGAAAGATTGGAGTCATCTCTGGATATATATAAAGATGCTTTCTTTAACAGCTTTTTGTCTATTTCAACAACCTAATTTTAAGTCATCCTCTGCTAAGTCCTATTTGGATAGAATGCCAATTCAAAAACTTGCTAATATCCAATACTCTTTCTTTCAGCTATTATTACGGGAGCCTATTAAACTTTCTTTATGTCACTTCTATGATCCCAAACATGATTCAAAGCAAAGTCTTCGGATTTTCTTAATGTTTGGCACGGAGATACAAGATCTCTCAAAGCAAAAGACCAATTCAATATTACAAACTAGTGAATTTTATCAGATCTATCCATTTCAGCCTATTGATTTAAGTGACAGTCAATTTGACAACATCACCAATCTAGATTGGGTAAATGCTCTCGTTGAAATTCATAAAGCAGAAACCATTAGTGATAAAGGTTACTATTTACCTCATTTATTCCCTACTAACGACGAACACGATCTGGTGAAGGTTTGTGAGCAGTTGGCTCAAATTCACCGCAATTCTTCGCCAGAAAAAATCTTATTAGAGATTACACTTCAACCTTATAGTAACCAAATCGAAACAGCCCAGTGGCAAAATGCCTTAGATACCTTATTAGATGCCCATACTAAAGCCACAAATGCGTCACAAGATGGCGTTTTAGAAACCATCGTTAAGGGGATTCGCGACTATCAAACCCGCTATAGTCATGCTCCCCTCTTTAACTACAGCATCAAGCTCTTAGCAGAATCCGACCTCCACCTTTCCTCACTCGCATTTAGTTGGTTACAGAATGCAACCAGTACTGAATACGCCAATCTTCACCGCCATTTACCCATCATTAAACGGGGTGAACCAGGCTTTCAAGAAAGCTTACAGGCCACTCGTGAAGTTCGAGTTCCCTCTCAAACTTCTTGCATTCCACCTAACCTACAAACTTGGGAACCCCAATTTGGCGATCGCCCGATTCGGGAAATATTCGGTAGCCCATCAATGTACTGGGGTGATGGCTCAACCAAGCGCCCTCCTCATTACACACCACCTCCTCAACCGCCTGCACCCAGCCAACCCAACTTATCCAGTCACTCCTCGCCTACACCCTCATCAAGCAGCTTAGTCACCACGGGAAGTCATGCAATTACTCCATGGCAAGGTTCGCAACACCAGCAACGTGAGCCAGCCAAAATGCGAGATCTCTTGCCCCTGCGATACCTGACCACCTTAGACGAAATCAGCAGTTTTCTCAGAGTTGTTATCCCCGGCGATCGCCCCATCCCTGGTATGCCACTTGGAAAACCAAGTTATCCTAATATGACCGCTGAGCAAATGTTCAATGAACATCGTCAGCTTATTACACCTGACACTTACATCGTCGGGTTAGATGACAACAGCAATATCATTACTTCCAGTTGGGATGAAATTCCTCATCGTCTTGTCGCTGGGCAAACAGGCTTTGGCAAAACTAACTTTTTAAAGTGGCTGCTTTTTCAATTCTTCTATGCAAACCCGTCTGCCAAAGTCTATGCGATGGATTTCAAAGGGATCGACTTTCCAGCACTAAAAACTTTACTTCCGAATCTCAACATAGAGGTGGTTACAGAGGTTGAAGAGGCACTAGGTTTAATTGAGAAAATCGACCAAGAAGCAGATTTTAGGGCAAACCTAATCAGAAGTTACCCTGGAGCAGGTAAATTATCTGACCTTCAGGATCAAGGTGTTACTATCAGCCGAACCCTCTGGGTGATTGACGAAGCAGCAGATATAGCGGATGCGCCCTATAGTCTTGCAGAAGAAGTTGAAAAGCGTCTGAAAGCATATGCAAGGAAAGGGCGCAGTTTTGGAATTCACGTTATTTATGCCGCCCAATGCCCTGATAGTTCAGTAATTTCAAAACAAGTCACTCGTGAGTTGGGAGAAAAAGCCGTCTTTAAAGTAACTGCCGATGCCAGCATGAATGTTTTAGAAATAGATACTGCTGAGCATATCGACAGAAAAGGTCGAGCGATTTTACATCGAGGTATTGGCAACTGGATCTATGTAAATACTCCAGAAATGCCAAATTTATCTAAGCGGCCTCTTGCCACTACAGTTTGGGGCAGGCTTTAATTGAAATTGCACTCACTTTATATTAGGAGAATCAATATGACTTCAGGCTCAGGTCTTTCATCAGAAATTGAAGCGTTTCGCAGAATGATTGCTCGATTGGTAGAACAACTCAACGAGATTAGCGGTTCTTCTAAAACAATTCCTGGCACTCCAGCCGAACAACTTAGCCGGAAGTTTTCTGGGCTAGCGGAAAAGATTCAATCAGCAGACCAACAACTCAATAAAACTAATGCCAAATTAAAAGAAATTCATGATAAATGGGGTAGAGGGTAAAGGAGATGAGTGAAGATATACCACTTAAAAATCTGATTAATTCATTTCGGTATGAGATCAGTAGTGCTGTTGAGACTCTAAATCAAGCTAACGGTTTATCAAAAAAACTGGCAGAATATCCGGTTGAGCAATTAGACCGGGAATTCTCTAGGCTCAGTCATCTACTTGAAGACGCTAAGCAAATAGTTAGAAGAGCATCTGTGGAAATTTTTAAGAGTAGTGAACAATGGGGGTTTAGCTCATTTACTACTCTTACCTCATCTAAGGGCACCTCAAGCCTTGCATCGAGCTCTTCTAGATCAACAATTAATCCGATTATTTCACCTGCAATTCACGCTACTAAAGGTACCCGCAAGGATTATCTGGAACGTCACTATTGGGCTATCGAAGATGGAAAAATAATGCAGCGATATCGAGAAACTCTAACAACAAATGAAAAAAAATTTATTTCTCAGGTTCAGGGAGAGTCATGGGGACACTTTTATGTTACTGACGTTTTAGAGTATGAAGAGGTATTTCATGGAGATAATAAATCCATAAGGCAGGGACCAGATGGCATATATTTTGATACTCAAAGTGATTCCTTAGTTGTCACTGAGTTTAAGGGACAAAACTCTAAAGAGAATGATGGTCAGAAACAACCTGATTGGACTCTAGAAACTTGTCGCAAAATCCAGCGTTATCAAGCCCCCTACACCAAAGTTTCAGAGTTTGAGAGAGAAGCAGCAGCATTTATATTGAAGGAATACGAGGCGGGACGAACAATTCGCTATGAAGTAATTCGTACAGAGGTTGATCCTGAGACAGGTGAAATGTGGACGCAATTGGAGAAAAGAACCCATCTAGAGGCCGAACACTCCCCACCGTAAGAGTAGTAACAAAATTTGTGGGGTAAATGTAAAGCTGAGCAATACTTTTTAAGAGCTATCAGAGCATAGAAAACAGCTAAAAATAATGATTGCAGGCAATTAGAGCGATGGAGTTACAGTAGCAAGATTGCGGTTTCGTCGGAATCTACCAACACTTAATTGTGCGACCCGATGCTACTTACGGCCAGAAAGGTGAAGCTTTCCAAACATGAGTGAGCAGAAAATTATTCTGTAGGGACAAGAGAGCGATATTGCTCTAAGACCTGCTTGAGGTAGTGCCCGGTGTGCGATCGCTCACTCTTCGCAACGTCCTCTGGAGTACCAACGGCAATAATTTCGCCACCTTTGTCACCACCTTCCGGGCCGAGGTCGATTACCCAGTCGGAGCAACGAACTACATCCAGGTTATGTTCGATGACTAAGACTGAGTTGCCCTTATCTACCAAGCGCTGCACCACATCCAGCAATTTGTGGACATCGTAGAACGAGAGGCCCGTGGTGGGTTCATCAATTAGATACAGGGTTTTGCCTGTGGCGCGGCGAGACAGTTCGGTGGCTAGTTTCACTCGTTGAGCTTCACCACCGGAGAGCGTGGGGGCAGTTTGACCGAGACGGATATAGCCCAGACCCACATCGACTAGAGTTTGCAAGCGATTAGAAGCTTGGGGAATGTTTTTGAAAAACTCGTAGGCTTCCTCCACCGTCATGTTGAGGACATCCGCGATCGATTTGTTTTTGTACTTCACCTGGAGGGTTTCGCGGTTATAGCGGGCTCCCTTGCAGACATCGCACTGCACATACACATCAGGCAGGAAGTTCATCTCGATCACGTTCACACCCTGCCCGCTACAAGCTTCACAGCGCCCACCTTTGACGTTAAAGGAGAACTGTCCTGGTTTGTAGCCTCTAGCTTTGGCTTCGATCGTTTCGGCAAACACATCCCGAATCACATCAAACGCGCCTGTGTAAGTGGCAGGGTTAGAGCGGGGAGTGCGGCCAATGGGCGACTGGTCAATCACAATCACTTTGTCCAGCGCATTCAGGCCATCTAACGCTTCCATCTCCTTCGGGAAAGGAATCTTATGGCCGAAATGGTGTTGTAGGGCGGGATAGAGCAGTTCATTGATTAAGGTGGATTTACCTGACCCGGAAACACCCGTAACACAGACCAATTTGCCCAGCGGAATCTCGACACTGACTTGTTTGAGGTTGTTGCGAGAAGCCTTTTTGATCTTCAAGGCTCGACCATTGCCGTCTCGCCGTTCGGTTGGGGTATGAATCACCTGCCGACCTGACAAGTAAGCCCCTGTCAAAGAATCGGGAGCCGCTAAAATGTCCTCGAAACTACCCTGAGCAACAATGTTACCACCGTGAATCCCTGCGCCAGGCCCAATATCTACGAGGTGATCGGCAGCGCGAATGGTTTCTTCGTCGTGCTCGACTACGATTAGCGTATTGCCGAGGGTGCGGAGCTTGTTGAGGGTGCGGAGCAAGCGGCCATTATCCCGCTGGTGTAAGCCAATGCTGGGTTCATCCAAGACATAGAGTACGCCTGTGAGACCAGAACCAATTTGAGTCGCCAGCCGAATCCGTTGTGCCTCGCCTCCAGAGAGGGTCATGGCGGTGCGATCGAGCGTCAGGTAATCTAGACCCACATCCAGCAGAAATTGCAAGCGGGCTTTGATTTCGCGCAGCACCAAATCCCCGATTGTGGCTTGGCGATCGCTCAGCTTCAAACCTTCTACTCGGCTCAAGCATTCTTGAATCGAAACGCCAGTCAGCTCATTAATCCGGTATTGGCCCAGCCGCACGCTTAGCGATTCTGGCTTCAACCGTCGCCCCTGGCAAACATCGCAAGGTTGATCGACCAGATATTGCTCTAGCTTTTGCTTGTACAGGTCAGAACTGGCTTCCTCGTACTGGCGTTGGAGAATGTTGAGTGCCCCTTCGTAGCGCCGCACATAGCTTTTCTGGTCGCGGTAGCGCGAATCAACTTCGATTTTGATCGCGTCTTTGGAGCCATTGAGAATGATCTGCTGTTGTTCGCGGGTGAGATTGTTCCAGGGGGTTTGGATGTCAAAACTAAAGGCTTCCCCAACGCTGTAGAGCAGGGAGAGATAGTAGGTGTTGTCTTTGTCTGACCAAGGGGCGATCGCGGCATAGACAGGTAGAGCGGGATTCGGCACCACCAAGTCTGCTGAGAAGGTACGATGACTGCCCAAGCCATGACAGTTGGGGCAAGCACCATAGGGAGAGTTGAAGGAGAACAAACGGGGAGAAAGTTCTTCCATCACTGCGCCATGTTCTGGGCAAGCGAAGTTTTCGGAAAATACTAGTTCTCGTGGTAGCCCGTACTGCCCACCGGATTCTGCGGCGGCTGGCACTGCATTTTTACCTGTGGGGAGGGCAACCACGTTGGAGGTTGCATTATCAGCATCCGAGGAGGGCAGAATATCGACGATCGCGATCCCTTCTGAGTGGCGCAAACAGGTGGTTAAAGAATCGACCAAACGTTCTTCTAGGTCAGGTTTCTTCACCAAGCGATCGACCACAATTTCGATGTGGTGGGCTTGGTTTTTCTCTAGCTCGATCGAGTCGCTGAGGTCGCGTACTTCGCCATTCACTCGCACCCGGGCAAAGCCCTCGGAGGTGAGGCTAGAGAGCAATTTTTTATGGGTGCCTTTCTTACCCCGGACGACGGGAGCCAAAATCTGGAAGCGGGTGCGATCGGGCAACTCCATAATGCGATCGCACATCTGGTCAACCGTTTGAGGCGCAATGGAGCGATCGCAGTGGGGACAGTGGGGTTCGCCTGCCCGCCCGAACAAGAGTCTCAGGTAGTCGTAAATTTCGGTGACGGTGCCGACGGTGGAGCGGGGGTTGTGGGAGGTGGATTTTTGGTCGATGGAAATGGCGGGGCTGAGTCCTTCGATCGCGTCTACATCGGGTTTATCGACTTGGCCCAAAAATTGCCGCGCGTAAGCACTGAGGGACTCGACGTAGCGCCGCTGCCCTTCGGCAAAAATGGTGTCAAACGCTAGAGAAGATTTGCCAGACCCAGACACCCCAGTAAAAACAATGAGGCGATCGCGGGGCAGTTCTAGGTCGATGTTCTTAAGGTTGTGCTGGCGGGCTCCCCGAATCCGAATGGTGTTTTGGTCCACTGACTTCGCCTCGGATGGGTGGTGTCCATTGGTAGGCTCGGTGAGTTTGCGGTTGGCAGAACGGGAGCGTTGAGACATGAAGGGCAGCGCTAAACAGTCCTTAATGATTCTATCGCTGCTAATCCCTCAACTGCGAACGGCATCCCGTACTTGTTGGTTCATTTTTACTAGAGTTATCTGAGAAGGCGATCGAATCTTGGAAGGTTAACGCAGTTATCAAGCTGTCCCTATACATAACTAACTAAGGTTTCTTAAAATGTTCTTTCATTTTTCTAAGCAGTTCGGGCAACCCAAGATTCAACGGTCCCCATTCAAACTCCTTGATTGAAATGATTTTTCCTACTAGTGGTTCCTCATCCGCCTCGTCTTCTGCTTTAAGCGAATCAATTAGAACCTGCGAAGAAAACTGTTGACTTTGAATGAACTGATTCTGTTGTGCAATCAAG
This sequence comes from Trichocoleus desertorum ATA4-8-CV12, assembly GCA_019358975.1. Classification (NCBI taxonomy): domain Bacteria; kingdom Bacillati; phylum Cyanobacteriota; class Cyanophyceae; order Leptolyngbyales; family Trichocoleusaceae; genus Trichocoleus; species Trichocoleus desertorum. The sequence goes on along the minus strand of JAHHIL010000004.1, from coordinate 15,193 downwards.
AAGTTTTGTTGCTGTATCGTTGCGTTAGCCAGAGTTAATTGGCTTTGCAGAAATTGAATCTGAGAACTTAATCTCTGTACTGGAAGGCTAATCTCCAAAGATTGAGATGTATTAAGAACAACACTATTAGGAAGATTTAAATATATTTCCAAAGCAATCTTAATATTCCCTAAGGCTTCGTCTTTGTTATTGGGCCTTACTGAAAACAAAACATTACCTGATTCTTCTCTAAGGCTAGCATTAGCTTCTATCCCTACATCGCGAAGAAATTCGGTGAAATACAAAAGATATTGTTCACAAGCAATTTTTACTTCTAATGGAAATTTGAATTTCTGTATTAAAACTTCGGAAACTGTTTTTTCAGAGAGGTTGATTAAAGCTTCATCATGTGCCGCGCAAAAGCTATTGACAATCTCTGTTATACGATATTCTAATGGAAGGCTATCCTCAGAAAACTCTGTATAAATTTCAAATTCCAACCAGGAAAAATCGTCATCATTTTTATTTCTTAATGGTAGTAAATCCTTACTTTTCTTCTTTACACAAGAGGAGAACTCATTGAGATGTTGTAAAACAGACCATGGATTATTCCAGTTTTCAACATCAATCATAAATTCAAAATTCAATTCAAATAACTCATTATCACTAATCAACCATATTCTCTGTATAGAAAAATACTCAAACCTCTCAGAAGGATATATAGAAGTTGAGAAGCATACAACCGAAGAATTTTTCGTTACTTCGCTAGCTGTATGTTTAATGATTTGCCTAAATAGATCAAGGTTTTCTATGCTGACAGACAGTTTTTTTGGGTTATCTGCATGACCTAGTATGGAGCCAAGTTTTTTATCTACTGGCTTTCCATGCACTGTAAGAATAGGTTCATTTGAGTTTTCAGAATTAATTACTCCGAACATTTCTTCTCTTTCTAAAAGTTACGACTAGAAGCGCACAAAATAGGGTTATAGAAAACTAAATGGCAAGGATTGCTCCACAATCAGACAGCTAAAAATGTAGCTAAAAGAGTTCAATTAACTCACGCTTGACAGCTTCACTGAGGGCCGTTGCTTTTCGTAGTAGTCCTTCTTGATAAATCTGCATGAGCGTTTTCAACTCTGAACGCTCATCTTCAGCCAGAAAACCTGCCTGTTGGCGATCGAGTAATTCACTCAACCGAGCATCCTGGGCTGATTTCATTTGCAACTCAGTCAACAACAACACTTGTTCATTAGATAGAGCAGAAATAGGCTCAAGATCAACAATATCTGCCCTAACAGACGGGATGGAAAGTTGAATCGTATCTGCTAAAACACTTGCAACATCACGGTTTGCTAAACGGGCAAAACGCTCTGCTCGTTGATAAATCTCATCTGGCAAAGTAATTGTAATTTCAGTACTCATAGCTCGTTTGGACTCTTAGTTCCACTTTTTTCGAAATTCTTAAAGTCCTGTTTCTTTTACTTTGATATTACAAGGATCAACTCTCATAGTTAGATGGGTCACTCATGTGCTAATTATTTGATGAGTTGAATCAGGAGAAACTGGTGCAGTAATTTGCTATTGATGTAGCTTCATAGATTCATAGAGTGTAGCTAAATCACCGCGACAAATAGTTTTGCAAATCTTTTGTGCGCTGCTTAGTCAATCTTTCTAGGCATCCGTTATAGAAGATGGTATAGCCTGTTCCATCTCGGGAACCATAAGTTTCAAAACTACAATTGTCATCACGAAACTTAATCCATGCTTGCTCTCCAGAAATTAGCAGACTTTTTTGCTCACCACTTATGCCAGAAATTACTTTTCTGTATACCTGATTCAAGGCTTTGTCTGCTTGTTGATAAGACAATTGGGAGCAGTATTTAAGTTCTACAGTTGTCGTTGCCTTATTACAATCTATTCTTTGGGCAGTTATTTTTTCTGTTGCATCACTATTCTGTATTAAAGTTACAAAGCTACCTATCAAAGCAGAGATAACAACAATTTTTCGCATGTTCCTCTAGACCCTATCACTTGTTGCAAATATACTCCGTCTTTTGTAATTAAAACGGTGTTGAGATACATCTTTAAAGATTACAAATTGAATTGACACGAATAACAAGTTCTCAGTTCAGCGAATTTTGTTCTTCGGCACCATTAAGATTTTGCTGATCCTGTGGTGCCCCTTGCTCCTCTGAAGTCCGATCGCTTTCTACTTTTGGCTTCTCCGGTTTTTGCTCCCGCTCTTGAGTTTCTAGTTGCCGTTTGAGTTGTTTGCGGGCTTCACTGGCTTCTCGGTAATCCGATTTATATTGCAACGCTTTGTCATAAGCCGCTAAAGCATCGGGATAGCGTTTCACATTGGTCAGAGCATTGCCGAAGCTGTACCAACTTTCGGAGTGGTCAGGTTTGATTTGCAGGGCTTGGTCGTAAGCCGCGATCGCCTTGTCGTAGCGCTTGAGGTTGTAGAGGGCATTGCCTCGGTTGTACCAAGCCAAGTAATCGTTGGGGTTGAGGTCTAAAGCTTTGTCGTAAGACGCGATCGCCTCCTCGTAGCGTTGCAAGCGATGCAGCGTCCAAGCCCGACTGTAAACCGCAGGATAGTGGCTAGGCTGTAGCTTCGTCACCTGCTCATAGGATTCCAGTGCTGCCTCGTATTGCTGGAGGTTGCTCTGCATATTGCCCCGACTGTACCAAGCTTGATAGAAACGCGGCTGAAACTGCACCGCTTTGTCGTAGGAGGCGATCGCCTCTTGGTACTTTTGCAAACTGCTCAGCGAATTGCCCTGGTTGTACCAAGCTTGGTGATAATCCGACTTAATCTCCAGCGCTTTGTCATAGGCTTTCACAGCCTCATCGTACTTTTGCAGATTGTGCAGCGCCCATCCTTGCCCATACCAAGCAGCAGCTGAATCTGGTTGCAACGTCACCGCTTGCTTAAAGGCCGCGATCGCTTCTTCATAGCGTTTGGCTCCAATCAAAGCTTGACCCTTACCGTTCCAAGCATCTAGGGTATTGGGGTTGAGGGCGATCGCTTGATTAAAAGACTGCACTGCCTCGTCATGTCGTTGCCAGGTGTTCAACAACAGGCCGCGATCGCTCCAGCTTGACCAAGATTGCGGATCAATCTGGATGGCGCGATCGTAAGCATCTAGCGCTTTGGGGTATTGCTTAAGCTGAGTCAGCACTTCACCCCGACCGTTCCAGGCTTCTGGGTAATCCTGGCGAATTTGGATGGCTTTGTCGTAGGCAGCTAAAGCTTCTGGATAACGTTGCAGCGCGGCTAGGGTTTCGCCCTTGCGATACAGTTCTGTGGCGCTGGAAAAGTTGAAATACCGCACGCCGAAGACTGCCGCGATCGCTCCCATCATGACCACAATTCCCCCAATCAAAGCACTTTTTCGCCAAGCAGCCAGTTTAGGGAGATGGGTACGTAGGACAGAGCGATGCTTTGGGGCGATCGCCACCGTAGCCGCTGGAGCCGTTTTCAGATCCTTGAGAGCAGCTAAAACTTGAGCGGCAGATTGGTAGCGATCGCGGCAGTCATAGCGCACCATTTTGTCCAGAATGCTTGCTAGCTCAGGACTGACCGTGGCGGACGAGTGCCATAGCAACTCTCCCGTATTGGGGTCTTTGGGCAAATCCTGAGGCGATAGACCTGTTAGGGCTTGAATTGCCACCATTCCTAGAGCGTACAGGTCACTCGTTGGTTGTGGGTTGCCCGTGGCTTGCTCAATCGGTAAGTATCCGGGAGTGCCGATCGCGACAGTCCGAGGGTTTTGTCTGCCTTGCAAAAGCGTAGTGCTGATTTGCTTCACGGCCCCGAAATCGATCAAAACTAGTTTTTGATCTTGTTGCCGCCGAATCAGATTGCACGGATTTACATCCCGGTGAATCACCTGTTGCTGATGCACAAACTCCAGAGTCTTCAGCACATCTTGCAGTAGAGCGATCGCCTGAGCCTCGGACCATTGCATGCCCGGTTGCAGTTCTTGGCTCAGGTCATGCCCTTCGATCAGCTCTTGGACTAAATAGAATTCTTGATTTTCCTCAAAGTAGGCTAGCAATCTAGGGATTTGGTCATGGTTGCCCAGTTGGTGCAGCACTTGGGCTTCGGTATCAAATAAGCGTCTGGCGATTTCTAGGGTTAAGGGGTCAGCTGCCTGTGGCTTGAGTTGCTTCACCACACAGCGAGGTTTGTTGGGCAAATACTGGTCTTCTGCTAGGAAGGTGGCTCCAAATCCTCCCTGACTGAGGGCGTTGATGATTTGGTAATGTCCGCCCAGGATTTGTCCAGCCAGCAAACTCATACGACGCCAGAAACCCCTATGTAGCGTTGCGATCGCAACTGAAAGTCTTGGTAGCGTTGCGATCGCAACTTAAGTATTGCCCTTCAGTATAGTCTGCAAGTTTTTCAATAACTCTTCGGCTGTGTAAGGTTTCGGTAAAAAGGTTTGAATGCCGATACTGTTCTTTTCGGCTGGTTCGTAGCTAGAAACCAAACCGCTCACAGCAATAATTTTGACTTCTGGGTCGAGTTTTTGCAGCATCCGAATCGTCATCGGCCCATCCATTGATGGCATCATCATGTCAATCAACACGGCACTGACTTCTTCTTGGTGCTGAGCGTAGACGGCGATCGCCTCAATTCCATCATTAGCGGTCAATACACTGTAACCGTAAGCCTCCAAAGAAATTCGGGTCGTCTCTCGAATGGGTTCTTCGTCATCGACCACTAAGATTAATTCGCCATGTCCTTTTGGTAGGTGGTGCTGAACTTCAGCCTGCCCCACTAAAGTAGTTTCCTTGGCGGGGAGATACACCTTAAAGTTTGTCCCTTTATCCAATTGGCTGTAAACGGTAACGAAGCCACCATGACCCTTGGCAATGCCGATCACCGTAGACAACCCTAGCCCAGTCCCTTTACCAATTTCTTTCGTCGTGAAGAAGGGCTCAAAGATTTTATCTAAGTTGCTCGGCGCAATTCCCATCCCGGTATCAGTCACCGTCAGCACGACATAGGGGCCAACCTTAGCCTCTATATACATACGAGCATAGTGTTCGTCGATCCATAAGTTCTCGGCAGACAAGCTCAAAGTGCCACCTTCAGGCATCGCATCACGAGCATTCACACACAGATTCATCAATACCTGGTGGAGTTGGGTGGCATCGCCCAAGATAGGCCAAACATCGGGTGTCGGTAGTTCTGTAGTAATGCTAATGGAGCGCGGAAAGGTTTGTTTGGCAATCTGCTCAATTTCAGCCAGCAAATGCTTGATTTGCAGCAAGACATGTTCCCCTTCCAAGCCTCTGGCAAAGGAGAGCACTTGCTTCACCAAGTCTGCACTTCGTCTGGTATTGGCCTCCAAAATTTCCAGGAGATGGCGGCTCTGAGGATCTTGGTTTTTTTTCTCCAGCAACTGCACCGACATTAAGATCGGTGCTAGAGAGTTATTCAAATCATGGGCAATGCCGCTCGCTAAAGTGCCAACACTTTCCAATCTCTGAGAGCGGAGAAATTGAGCTTCCAGTTTTTTCTGCTCTGTAATATCGGTATTCACCATTAAGATTGCTTTTGGCTGACCGCTGTCATCCTGTACCAAGGTCCAGCGACTAGCTACGACCATCGATCGGCCCGTTTTAGTCAGGTAATTCAATTCTCCTTGCCACTCGCAATGCTCTTTTAACCAGGTCAGATCTCTGAGAAATTTTGGTAGGGCATCTTGAGGCAAAAACTGATTTACATTTTCACCGATGACTTCACTAGCCAGCCACCCGTAAATTCTCTCTGCTCCTTGATTCCAAAACACAACTCGGCTATCGAGATCTTGCACCACGATCGCATCGGTAGTGACATTCAACAGCGCCGCTTGCTCCCGAATTTTCTGTTCTGCTTGTTTGCGAACGACTTCGTCGCGCTTCGCTTCGGTGATATCCATACTGATGCCTAGCATCCGGATAATCTGGCCGTTGGCGTCGTAATCCCCTTGGCCTTTAGCCGCAACCCAATGAACGGTCTCATCGGGCCATTGCACTCGCAGCTCAATGTCCAAGCTAGTCCCAGTTGCGATCGCCTGCTCGCTGGCTTGAGCCACTGCCACAGAATCCTCTGGATGCACAGTTGCTAATAAATCTGCTGAGCTGCGAGTTAGGACGGTGGGGTCCATCCCTAGATTGTGGGCTGTTTTGGGCGACATCGTTACTTGCCCACTGCTGATGTCCCAATTCCAAGTGCCCATATGAGCTGCTTCTAGTGCCAGTCTCAACTGCTCTTCGCTAAACCGGGCCCGCTCTGTCTGCTGTTGTAACTCTGCGGTGGTGCGACTCGTTTCTAGCAATCTTCGCACCCGTTGCCGCAGGACTGCCCAATGGATCGGCTTGGTGACATAGTCTGTCGCTCCAGCCACAAATGCTTGATCCACAGAAGCAGGGTCATCCAAGCATGTGATCATCAAAACTGGAACGCGATCGCCTCCTGGCAAGGTGCGTAGTTGGGTACAGCAAGTAAAGCCATCCATGATTGGCATCAACGCATCCATGAGAATAATGTCTGGATGCACCTGTTGATAAAGCGCCAGCCCTTCTTCTCCATCCTTCGCTTCAACGACTTGGTAGCCTTCTTGCTTAATTGCTTGAGCCAATAGAAAGCGCATTGAGCGGTCATCGTCAATCAGTAAGACGAGGGGGGAATCAGAGAAGGGGAACACAGTGCTCATCGCTCACAGCTTCGCAGTTCTTGGTTCAAAGTCGCTTTAACTCGTTCGAATTCAGCCTCTAGATGCCGCAGTTGAGGCAAGCTGCTGACTTGCCAACCTGTTGACATCATACCTGTGCGCCCGATCGCTTCTAATTCTTGACACCACTGGGCGAGAGTCATCGCTCCGAGAGTGGCGCTGCTGCCCTTGAGGCTATGGGCCGCATATCGCAGAGCTGTTGCATCTTGTTGCTGTACAGCCGCCTGGATTTGGGCAATCAGTTTGGGGGCATCTTCCAGATAGTTATGAATCACCACAGCTAGCATTTCAGCCGCATTTTCACCTAACATTTCTTGCAGAGACGCGATCGCCTGGGCATCCAATACTACCTGTTGAGCCAACACAGTAGGAGCCATCGTGGTTGGAGTTGACCGCAGCTCGGTTGTAGCTGTACTAAAGGCTGGATTCGTCGCACCCTGATTTGGTAAAGCTTGATTCTGCACGTGCCGATCTGGCGTGGCCTGCTCTGGACTAATCGTTTCTGGCTGGGGTACTGAAGGCTGGCAGTCCTGACTGAGTAGTTGAGCCAGCGTTGCTAGTCGAATGGGTTTAATCATGTAGTCGTTCATCCCCGCAGCTAAGCAGGTTTCGCGATCGCCCTGCATGGCATTGGCAGTCATAGCGATAATCCGGGGGCGGGTGGCAGGCGACCAATTTTGGCAGATGTAGCGAGTGGCACTTAAGCCGTCCATTTCTGGCATCTGCACATCCATCAAGATCACGTCATAACGACGTTGTTGCAGTGCTTGGATCACTTCTCGGCCATTACTGACGACCTCAGCTTGGTATCCCAAACGCTTGAGGCTGCTGAGAATCACTTTCTGGTTCACACCATTGTCTTCGGCTACCAGAATCCGTAGAGCAGAATTCGCTGCTATAGAGACTGGAGGAGAGACAGAGGGGGGGCTGCTAATTACCACTGAACTCTCATGCAATACCTGTAACAAAGCTTGATAGAGCTGAGTCTGCTTCACAGGTTTATTGATAAAGGCCACCCTATCTACGATAAACGCGGCTCTACCGGGGTCTGGGTCACCGATGGTGGTTAACATCACTACGGGTAAGGTTTGATGCTTGAGGAGCTGACGCAGTTTTTGCGCGACCATTAGACCATCCATTTCGGGCATTTGCCTGTCTATGACTGCTAGATCAAACTGTTCTCCTTGATGCAGCCATGCTAACGCTTCAGCACCTGAGGCCGCAGTGTGACTTTTCATGCCCCAACGTTGCATCTGTGCCGCTAAAGCTTGGCGACTGGCAGCATTGTCATCTACGATTAGCAGCTGCTTCCCAGATAATTGGGGGAGTAATGTCGCAGGTGTCACAGATTCGCAACTGGTTAAATCTGGCACTGCTAGCAGAGTGAAATAGAAGGTGGAGCCTTGATCAACTTGGCTCTCGACCCACATGCGTCCCCCCATCATTTCGCTGAGTTGCTTGCCGATCGCCAGCCCTAGTCCGGTGCCGCCATATTGCCGCGTGGTAGAAGAATCTACTTGGCTAAACGACTTAAATAAGCGATCGCGACGTTCGGCTGGAATACCAATCCCTGTATCCTTGGCGGCAAATTGAATTTCGTAGGTTTGCCCCTCTGTTGCGTCAGCAGATTGACCCGACAATTCAGCGATCGCAGTTGGCTTTGTAGCGTTAGGGTGCTCGTTTGCAGGCTGCTCGTTTGCAGGGTGAGCTGTCACAGTCACCACAACTTCTCCAATCGCAGTGAACTTGACGGCATTACTGAGCAGATTCACCAAAATTTGGCGTAATCGAGTGGCATCTCCCAGAATGCACTCTGGCGTCGTCGTTTCCATTTCATAGACCAGCTCGATCGCTTTTTCAGCAGCTTTAGGAGCGAGTAGGTCGAGGGCTGACTCTACAACATGACGCAGATTAAATGAAGCTAACTCTAGTTCTAGCTTGCCAGATTCAATTTTAGAAAAGTCCAGAATGTCATTAATAATGGTCAGCAGATTGTCGCCACCACTCTGAATCGTTTCTGCCAGATCACGCTGGTAGGGTGTCAACTCTGTATCTAACAGGAGTTCTGTCAAGCCAATCACCGCATTCATCGGGGTGCGAATTTCATGGCTCATGTTGGCCAAAAATTCACTTTTTGCTTGGGTTGCTGCTTCTGCTATCACCTTAGCTTGAGCTAGAGATTGATTGGCCTGTGAGAGTTCTGCCGTCTGCTCCAACAGTTTTTGCTGAGCCAAGTAGCGCTCTGTAATGTCATCAATCACCCAGAGCCGCCCAGGCACATTTCGCACCCGTGTAACAGTGCTCGAAAAACTCAAGACTTTAGGGTGAGGCTGACTGTAAATCCAGTTCCAGTTGCGAATTTCTGGCTGGGGTTGGGCAAAGAACTGCGACGCTTGAGCAGCAATTTCTGCTTGGTTATCAGCGCTAGATCGCAATTGGCTCATGGCTGCTGACAGCAACGGGGGATCGATCGCGCCAGGAGTGATGCCGAGTCGAGTTCCAGCCGCTTGGTTCAGCCAACCCTGCTCACCGCTTTCATCGACAAACACCACACCTTGATGGATGGTTTCGAGGATGGCTCCAAAGCGAGCTTGCAGTTTATCGAGATTTAAGGTGATGTCACTGAACTGCAAGAGTGTCCGTAACTCTCCGACCACAGATTTCAGCAACTGCCGCATATGGTTAGACATAGCCACACGGCGATACCAAATCAGCAAAATCGCTCCCTGAAACCCGCTAGAACACCGCAACGGTAAAATGGCTATGGACTTTACCCCTTGAGCTAACAAAATATGGGAGGCTCCCGGAGCAGCAGCGTAGTTGGTGTAGTAAAGGCAGCGGTTTTGAGCGATCGCCGTTGCAAACAAACTAGGTGTAGTGAGAGGATTGGGTAGAGCTGTCTTAGGTAGGCAGACTAATGCTTCTGCGGTCACGTCATCCAACTGACGTAAAGCGATCGCTGCATCTGCAACTGTCACCTCCTGTAATGCAACTAAAGTCTGCTCTAATAAAGCATCGGGTACCGCCAAGTTTTCCATTTCGGTTAGCTTTGCCAATACCGCCTGTGAAGCCAACCGCCACTCTATTTTTTGAAGAAATTGCCGTAGCCCCATACCTAGGAGCGCAGCCCCAATCCAAGCGATCGCCCACTCCATCAACGACACAATAGCCAGTCCCTGAGCTGCTTGCAGCATCGCCAGCCCTATCCCTGCGCCTAATAGTGAAATCAGCGGTAGCGGCGGCAACGGTAAGATAAAGCTCAACCCTAAAGCGAGTCCTGCCCAAAGATTGGGCCAAAAATTGAGTTTATCCCCAGAAGCCAGCAATATCCCCAATCCTCCCAACACCAGCGTTAGTAAGACAGGTCTAAAAGTGGGCAACCAGTCAGGATGACGAAAGGATAACTGCAACCATGATTTCAAAAGGCCAAACATGAAGCGATCGCTTGGGTAACCGTCTCTGGAGCACTCAGATGAGGCAAGTGTCCCTCAGCAGCAATAGAGATGAGCCGCCCCTGAGGAATATGATCTGCCAAATACTGCCCCACCTCAGGTGGCACGGCAATATCATTATTTGATTGTAAAATCACAGCCGGGATGTTGAGCCGCCCTAACTCAGCTCGGTAGTCCGACTGAAAGATAACGCGAGCCACAGCTTGGGCAATATCAGGACGAATCTGCGCCAAAGTTTTAGCAAATTCCAGAGATAGCTCCGGTTTATCAGGATTACCCATAACAATAGGAGCAAAACCACTCGCCCAAGCATAGTAGTTAGAGGCCATCGCCGCATACAGCGCATCTAAGTCAGCTTGCTCAAACCCGCCAACGTAATTCTCATCGTTCAGATAGCGAGGCGAAGCGCTAATACAAATTAATTGCTGGAAGCGCTCTGGCTCCACTAAAGCTGCCAACAAACCCACCATGCCACTCACAGAATGAGTCACCAGGGTTACCTGTTGCAACTTCAGCTCAGCACATAAGTCTAATAAATCCTCCGCGTAGCTGTAGACGCTGCTATAGCGGCGAGGACTGTAAGCCGAGAAATCTGACTTGCCCGCCCCAACGTGGTCAAACAAAACAATCCGAAAATCAGAGGCAAAAGCCGCTACTTGGTGTCGCCAAGCAGTTTGGTCAGAGCCGAACCCATGCGCAAAGATAATGGTTTGCTTCCCATCTCCCGCCTGATTAACATTATTCCGCTTTAAGACGCTAGCTGTCATGAGTCTGCATTTCAGGACCATCTACATACAGACTAAAACGGAGCTGGCTTTAAAGCTCGTCTCTTACGTTTACCGACTCTCAACTAATCGCTTATATTCTGCTACAGCCTGTTGATAGGCATGGCTATTCTCGGCTTTGACTCGCCAGATGGCAAAAATAATCTGACTTTGATTCAGCCCTGCTGCTTTGAGGTGGCGGGCACGATGTCGTAGCTCCAAATTTCTTTGGCAAGCATCATGCAGCAAAGTCACTGTGCCCTCTGGGTCCAAAAAATATTCTTCAGCCAGAAGTCTAAAATGATGGCCGTCATGAATCATGCCGTGAATTAAAGCCTTCAAGCCGAGGTACGTACGATAGGCCGAACCATTGCCACCTCGGTTGCCAAATAAATAGACTCTTTCCTCAATTTCTAGAAGTCTTTTCTGAGCTAGGGTAATTTTTTCAATTTGTCGCTTGACAGATTGGGGATTTGCAGGAAGCTTCAACTGAATACTAGGTTTAATTTGATCAATCTCTTCAATAATTTGCTGGTAGGCTCTGTTGGTATTCATTGTTACTTAAGACCTGACTCGGATGGCAAAGACACCCCTCTTCTTAAATTCTCAGTAGAAATCGCAGCTTTAGCTAAGAATTAATCGTAAAGAGACGATGAAAGAATAGTGAACTTCGTTCATTCATCTTCAAAAATGCCAAAAACACGTAGAAATTCAGACTAATTGCAATTATTTATACTTAGAAATTTAGGGCCGAAACGAGGGTTTCCCTTTTCCTACTCAGTCAGGCGCTGCTTGTGGCAGAGTGGAAGAAGGTAGCTAAATAACGTTTCAATCACAGGAAAGACCGATGGATCGCTCAAAAATTGTGGCAATTACAACGGGAGTAATTGCAGTAGTCCTGAGCATTGCCTATCTGCTGGTAGTGCAGTTTCTAGACTTTAGGGGAGAGATGATTCCAGCGCCTATTGACGATCTTTCGGTTTTGCCTCTGGCGGCTCCGATGCTGTGGCATTTTCTGTCAGGGGCCTAACCACACGAGCGATCGCCTCTTGAATAAAGGCTTTAACAAATTCGTCCCGCCGATTGAGCTGAAACTGCCGTTGCACCACTTCCGTCATGCCACCATCGCCCCAATCTTGGTCGTGACGGAAGTATTCAATAAAACTTTTGCCTGCAATTCGCGTCAGGTAAGCAGCACTTACGCCCTGAATGGCTTTGCCGACCAAAAAAGTGGCAACATTCAGGCGTAAAGCGGTAGAAACTAGCTCGATCGCACCTTTGACAATGCCTAAACTGGCTAGGGTTTTGGCGAGAGAAAGGGCTAGTTCGCGACCCCGTTCGGAATTAATATCGCAGCCGTAGACTCGACCAATTTCCACTACCATTTGGGCATTGACTGCCGCCGTCGCAAGCAGATCTACTACGGGTAGAGGTGTCACAGCAATCACCCCAGCGCCAATCCATTGAAATCGCTCCACAATCTTATCTGCTTCGCGACGGCGTTCGGTGTCAATCAGTGAGCGAGCTTCGTCTCCTAAACGCTGAGATTGCAACAGAATGTTGTCAGCTACTAAATCTTCACCTTCAGCCCGTAGTACTGCCGCCATCCGCTTCAGCAACGGCATAATTTCTGGCTCTGGTTGCAACCAGTCACCACTTTCGAGCCGCACCGTCTGGGGTTGGGCTGATACTGCCACAATATCTGCTGCGGCTACCAAGTCTTGTAGGCGATCGCGCAGACGAGCCAAGATGGTCTCTCGGTCTAGCTCAGGGTACAAATCAGTCTTGTTGAGCACAACCAGCGATCGCTTACCAATGGCTGCAAGTCGTCGCAATGGTTCGTATTCAGACTGTCTCAAATCATTATCTAAAACAAAGAGTAATAAATCGGCTTCAGTCGCTAATTGGCGGGCTCTTTGCTCACGCTCAGTCCCGGCTACTCCCGCTTCTAGAATGCCAGGAGTATCAGTCACCCAGATTTCTCGGTTTAATTTTTTGAGCTTGAGGTGGTAGGTGGCTCCCACTTCGGTTGTGCCCATCGGGGCTCCAACTTGCCCCACAACTCGACCAATCAACGCATTGACGATCGAAGTTTTGCCTGCTGACCCTGTTCCAAATACCACCACTCGCACCTCTCGCCGGGAAAGGTTTTGCTCAATCGTACGAGAACGGTTGATCAGGGCTTGACGCGCTACCTCATCTTGGATTTGAGCTACCTGTTGGCGCACTGCTCGTAAGTTTTTCTCGGCCACATCTGCTTTGGCGGTGGGCAGTTTAGGTTGGGGTCGGCGGGTTTGACGCTTCTGGAGTTGGGGCAGAACTAACAAGTAATACACAAAAGCCGCGACCAGCACTCCCAACAGCACAATCAACAGTAGGAGCAAGAGATTGGCAAGGAGAGGGGCGGTAAAGGCGATCGTGTAGTAGAGCCGAGAGAGCGAATCAATTAGCCACAACATCAAACCCAACAATAAGGTGAGGCCGACAATCAGTATGATGAGGCGCGATGAAGGCATGAACTCAGCCTAACTTTGCTGTATGACAAAAACACGACTCAGGCAGCGACACAACTGACAAGCCGATGCTTTTCATTCTAGTTATCTTCTGGTTGTAAAATTGACAACCTCTACTGCTAGCTAGACGCGCCGCGAGTCCGGACTAGGCAAAATTTTAGACGAATGAGTGAATGGCTTCTTGATCAGGCTCATAGCCACAGACTGCCAAGCTCAAGCTGGTTCAGACGCCGAATGTAGTCACTAGAAAAGGAAAAACTATGGGACTTTTTGATCAAATTATCAGTGCGATTGACAACCCCAATCAGCAAGCAAGCTCTGGTCAACTCAATAGCGTTGTTAATGTGGTTCAGCAGCTGAGCCAGAGTTCTGGATCTAACCCAGCAGTTATGCAATCAGTGCTATCGATTGTCGGCAACCACGTCCGGTCGGCATTGCAAGAGAAACAAGCCGTTGCAGGTTCAGAGCAAGCTCAATCGATTGTCAATCAGTTTAGTGGCACAAACCCCAATCCCCAAGCGGTGCAGAGCCTATTTAGTCTGGGGCAGCAACAGCAAGTGACTCAAGACGCAGCGCAACAAACTGGATTGAATGCACAGACGATTCAAGCGATGTTGCCCATTTTAGTCCCTGTGATCTTGAATCTTTTGAGTAGTGGCACCAACACTCAGAGCCCTCAGAATTCGAATCCGGTGCTAAGTTCTTTTTTGGATAGCGATCGCAATGGGAGTGTTGATGTAGGAGATGTCGTCAACATTGCTAGTCAGTTCCTGGGGAACCGCCGCTAACTTGGATTAAGCAGCCAATAAAAATTGGGGTAAGAGTTTTGAGATCCAAATTTCGAGATCTAAAATTGTCTTACCCTAAAACTACCTAAACCTAAATTTTCATACCCCAAAGATTATGTCCTAAAACTCTGGTAACTAAACCTCTAGGGCATATAGAAAAATCATCAATAAAGACTTACAGGCTGTTGGCAACCTGGAGAAATTAAGCCAATCTAGAAATTCGGCGATCGCTGGGATCTGTAAATTTCAGCAGCTTAGTAGCGATCTCTAGAGGAAGCGCCACTGCTTTCGCGTGGTTTTGCTTTGTTGACTTTGAGTTCTCGACCCAGCCACTCAGCTCCATCTAGGGCCGCGATCGCCGCGTCCTCCTTCGCGTCATCCTCCATCTCGACGAACGCAAACCCCCGTTTTCTTCCTGTCTCACGGTCTGTGGGGAGGCTGACTCGGTTTACTTTACCGTACTCAGCAAAGATCTCTTTTAAATCTTCTTCAGTAGCCTGAAAAGACAGGTTGCCAACGTAAATAGTCACAATTATCTCCAAACCGAGCGAAATCAATATCCAGCTAGCTCTGACTAAACGAGAGTAATAGTTAAAAACTACTCTACAGTTTCATTATTGAATCTAGCTTCGGTAGAGATCATATCCGATCTCTCAAGGAATAACAGCATCTTGTTAACAATATCTAATAAGAAACTTTCAACTCAATTCAATGGCTAAAAAAAGAAGTTGAAAGTATCAAACAACACTTTCAACTTCAACAAAAAGTCATTATTATGCTTTGTTTTGAGATTGCTTCAGGTCAAGCTAACCCCATTCCAACTCCAACTTTGCTGCTCCTGGGGGCTTGCAAATAAATAAGATACCAGTCACTCTAGCAAGAATGGAGCCGGGAGTTCCCTCCCTTGCTCAAGCTTGCTAGTGAAGGAAACCCTCCAACGATGTTCAATGACACGATTAAAGCAAC